>NZ_JBMPPH010000033.1:0-48247 GCF_049340285.1 Undibacterium sp. SXout20W
TGCTCACATTTATTGACTGTTAATTGTTAAAGAACCGAATGGTGTAAATTCTTTTCCGCTCAAATCTAAGCATTTATTTACCTGATTTAGCAACGAAGCGTTGTGTTCGTTTGCAGCAGAGAAGCGATATTATGCAGCACTTTATTTACCCTGTCAACTCCCTTGCTGCTTTTGCTGTTCGTTTCGATGCATCTTATGCAGATGTTGTCGCTTTCGCGCCAACTTCATCAAATCAAACCACCGGAGTTACCTGGCTGCTGCTTTCTTCTTACTTCCCGTTTTAGCGGGAGGAGAACTATAGCAAAGGCATGCCTATGAAAGCAAGCGAATCAGAAAATAATTTATATAAATAAAACAAGTGCATTCAATAAATTCGACTCTGGAAGTCAAACGGCAGTCATCAAATCCATATACCATGGATGCATAAACAAATGATCAACACTACTAATACCGAAGATTGAATTAATTTCGCATGCTCTGCTCAGCCTGAATTTTTGACTCCTGCTACTGTTTTCTATCAATAAGGGTGGTATATGTCTCTTGCATTTCCTGATAACAACGAAGCAGAAATTATCACTTTGCCGCATCCCTCTCAACACGAACTAGAAATCGGCTTACTGGCGGATGCGGCACATACGTCCCCTAAGTACTTATATGATGCGGTGGGCTCGGTACTATTTGATGCCATCTGCGAATTACCTGAATATTACCCAACCCGCACTGAGGCCAGCATCTTCACTCAATACATGAGCGACATAGCCCATGCAATAGGACCGCACAGCACGCTGATTGATCTCGGTGCAGGAAATTGTCGCAAAGCAGCACGACTGTTTCCGCTATTGCATCCAAATCAATACGTGCCTATCGATATCTCTATTAAGTATCTGGAAGACGCGGTGCAACGTTTGCAACAGCGCTTTCCTTATATAGAGATGACAGCTCTAGGACTGGATTTTTCAAAGCCATGGACCCTGCCGGATGAGATCCGTAGTGACAAACGTCTATTTTTCTATCCCGGCTCATCGATAGGCAATTTTGAACCGAGTCAGGCACATACCTTTTTACGGCACTTACGTTCTGAATGCGATGCTGATGGTGGACTGTTGATCGGCATCGATCTGATTAAGGATCACGATACCTTGCATCATGCTTATGACGATGCATTGGGCGTTACCGCTGCCTTCAACCTGAATGTGTTACGGCACATCAATCAAATACTCGGCACCAACTTTGACGTGCACCAATGGCGTCACCATGCGCTGTTTAATACAAGTCATTCACGCATCGAAATGCATTTAGAAGCGCGGACTGCACAAACAGTCACGTGGAAGAATATGCACCGACATTTCTTGCCAGGCGAAAAAATTCATACTGAGAATAGCTACAAATATAACTTAGATAAATTTTTAGCCTTGCTTGATTCCGCAGGTTTTGGACATGCGCAATGCTGGACAGATAGTAACAACTGGTTTGCCGTGGTTTATGCTAAAGCTTTGTAAAGCGAGGATCAGATCATGCGGACAACTACCTTAGCAGAGCGTTGGAAGCAAACCAGACAGCGCACACTGAACATCGCTACGCTGGTCAGTGCTGAAGATGCCTGCGTGCAATCGATGCCTGACGCCAGCCCATTGAAATGGCATCTGGCGCATACAACCTGGTTTTTTGAAACCTTTGTGCTGGAAGCGTTCGATACAAACTTCATCCCATTCCATCCGCAGTTCAAGGTGCTGTTTAACTCGTATTACAACAGCGTCGGTGAAAAACATCCACGTGCACAACGTGGTTTGCTGACCAGGCCAGCGCTGTCTGAGATTTTAGAATACCGCCACGCTACTGATTTGCGTATACAACATTTGCTCAGCACGCTCAAATCAGAAAAACTCGCAGAGCGCATAGAACTAGGCATACAGCATGAACAACAGCATCAGGAATTGATGCTGACAGATATCAAACATCTACTGTCATGCAATCCTTTATATCCTGCACTACTGAGTGAACACCCTCACGCTGAACAAGCAGATGTCAGTGATCATTGCATCAGCAATACGCCACTAGAATGGCATCGCTTTGACGCGCACTTGCTGGAAATTGGTTATGAAGGATCTGGCTTTTGCTTTGATAATGAAAAGCCACGTCACCGACAATTTGTTGAGCCTTTTTCCCTGACATCACGCCTCATCAACAATGGCGAATATCTACTCTTTATTCAGGATGGCGGTTACCAAAACCCAAACTGGTGGCTGGCCAAGGGCTGGGATTGGTTACGTCAGCATCAAATCCGTCATCCGCTTTACTGGCACTCCGGCGCGCATTGGCAGGAATTCAGTCTGAACGGACTGCAACCCCTTGATATGCATCAAAGCGTCAGTCATCTCTCTTATTTTGAAGCGGCTGCCTATGCGAGTTGGGCAGGAGCGCGCCTACCCACGGAAGCGGAATGGGAATGCGCGGCACAAAAAGACGACAATCTGCACCAGCTATTTGATAGTTGCTGGCAATGGACCAGCAGCAGTTACGCGCCTTATCCTGGATTTGAAATTCCAGCTGGGGCAATAGGTGAATATAACGGAAAATTTATGGTGAATCAGTATGTATTGCGCGGTTCATCGAGTTTCACGCCGCCGCACCATAGCCGACTCACTTATAGAAATTTCTTCCCCAGCCATGCGCGCTGGCAAAAAGCCGGCATACGCTTAGCACGCTCAATATCCGATACCGACGATTAACCACCCACTGACAAAGAAAGGAGTAAGCCATGCCGACCGCGATCTGGAACAACAAAATCATAGCCGAAGCCTCTGAGAATGAAGTTATCGTATTGGAAGGAAATGTGTATTTCCCTCCACAAAACGTCGATCGAAATTATTTGAAGCACAGTGACAAACAAACGGTGTGCCACTGGAAGGGTACGGCGAATTATTTTGATATCGTGGTGGATGAGCAAACCAATGCCAATGCGGGTTGGACGTATCTGCAGCCCAAAGATGCCGCAAAAAAGATTACTGGCTATATTGCATTCTGGCGTGGCGTGCAAATCGTCGCGTAGGTTCGTACTTGAAAATAGAAAACATGGCGGCGACAGCAAAACCACCATGTTTTCCATGAAATCTTTATCGAACCTTAACCCGCACGCTTTGCAGCCAGCGCATTACCAGCGCGACTCACGGCTTTGCGACCGAGATGCTGAGAAATAAACTGCCCTGCATCAACGACCGCATTCAGATCGATACCGGTATGGATGCCCAGACCTTGCATCAGGAATAACACGTCTTCGGTAGCGACATTGCCTGTCGCGCCTTTAGCATACGGGCAGCCGCCCAGACCCGCGACACTGGAATGAAAAATCGAAATTCCGACTTCCAGACTCGCGTAGATATTCGCCAATGCCTGACCATACGTATCATGAAAGTGACCGGATAATCCTGTGATGGCAAATTCTTTGGCGGCATGTTGCATCACATTTTGTACCTGACGCGCGGTTCCCACACCGATCGTGTCGGCAATATCAATCTCATCGCAACCCAGATCGCGCATACGACGCACTACATCAGTCACACTGCTGACGGGCACATCGTCTTGATACGGGCAACCAAAGGCGCAACTGATGCTGCCGCGCAAGCGTATCTTGTTTTGTTTGGCTGCTGTCGCAACGTCACGGAAGCGTTCTATCGATTCTTCTATCGAGCAATTGATATTTTTTTGCGCGAACGCTTCTGAAGCGGAGCTAAAAATCACCACTTCATCCGCACCTGCCGCCAACGCCGCTTCAAAGCCTTTCATATTCGGCGTCAATACGGAATAAATCACGCCCGCTTTACGATGGATGCCCGCCATCACTTCGGCTGAAGTTGCCATTTGCGGCACCCACTTCGGTGACACGAAAGAGGCCGCTTCGATATTTTGAAAACCTGCAGCGGTCAACTGGTCAACCAGCGCGATTTTGACATCGACAGGAATACTTTCTTTTTCGTTTTGCAAACCATCACGCGGCCCGACTTCGACGATTTTGACTTGTTGTGGTAGCGACATCATTAATATCCTTTCGTTGGATCGACGATTCCGCGAATTGCTAAGCCTTGT
This sequence comes from Undibacterium sp. SXout20W, assembly GCF_049340285.1. NCBI lineage: Bacteria > Pseudomonadati > Pseudomonadota > Betaproteobacteria > Burkholderiales > Oxalobacteraceae > Undibacterium > Undibacterium sp. SXout20W. The sequence goes on from NZ_JBMPPH010000033.1 coordinate 4,084, forward strand.
TCAAGCGCCTGGATTTTTTCGGCAATTTGCGCAACACTTTCTTTAAATAAACTCATTGCTGCCATATGCGGCGTGATCTGTATCCGTGGTTCACGCCAGAATGGGTGTTCAACGGGCAAAGGCTCTTGCTGAAACACATCCAGCGTTGCACCAGCAATATGCCCACTTTGCACCAAAGCAAGCAAATCATCTTCGTTCACATGAGCGCCACGTGCGACGTTGATCAGGTAGGAGCCTTGCTGTAATTTTAGTAAATTTTCCTGATTTAAGAGGCCGTTCGTTTCAGTGGTCAGCGGCAAAATACACACGACCACGCGACTGGCACGTAAGAAGGCGTCCAGGCCATCAGAACCTGCGTAGCAGGTTACACCGTCGATGTGCTTGGGATTGCGACTCCAGCCAATCACAGGAAACTCAAACTGCTTCACGGCATCGACAATACGCTGTCCCAACACACCAAGACCGAGAACACCAACGCTGAAATCACTTTTCTCAAATGGCATTAAGAAATTCCATTGCTGCTGATCGCGCTGCGCCTCGTATTGGTCAAAGCGACGGAAATAGCGCAACACAGCGTGGCAAACATATTCAGCCATTTGCACCCCCATACCGGCGTCATCGAGACGCACGATAGGTACGCCAGTAGGTAACGCAGATCCCAATTGCAAAATCGCATCAGCGCCGGCGCCGAGGATGAAGATCGCCTTTAGACTGGTGCGCCCCGCCAGCATCTCTGCGGGTGGTTTCCATACAATCGCATAATCGGCTGGGGCATCATCACCTGCAGACCAAGTGCGAATTACATGCTGCGGAAACGCAATGTGCAATGTACGTAACCATTCTTGTTCGTGCTGGCTGTTGGCATAAAAAAGGATACTGGCCATAAATCAAATTATTGATTCAACGACTGGGTTTGACGAATAATGTCCATGTATTGTTTAACGACACTGTCTATGCCCATTTCCAGGCTTTCGACAATCACGGCGTGACCTATCGAAACTTCTAAAATACCCGGTATTTCTAAGAATTTTCCGAGATTATTCAGATTCAAATCATGTCCTGCATTGACGCCCAATCCGGACTGCTGCGCTAGTTTCGCGGCCACCGCAAAGCCTTTAAAAATTTCTTCGCCTAATTTTGTGCCTACAAATTCCGCATATGGTTCGGTGTACAGTTCAACACGATCAGCACCGAGCTCCTTAGCGACTGGAATATCGGGATTATCAAAATCAACAAATAAACTGGTGCGTATATTTAAAGCTTTCAGTTCAGCAATGACGCTGCGTAGCATCTCGCCATCTTTTTTAAAATCCCAACCATGATCTGAAGTCAGCTGATCTGGCGCATCAGGTACTAAAGTACATTGTGCCGGACGGTGACGCTTCACCACCTCGACGAATTCGCGTGCAGGAAAACCTTCTACGTTCAACTCCGCACCGCGTTGTTTGCATAAGGCACCCAGACTTTCGACATCAGAATAACGTGCATGGCGTTGATCTTGACGTGGGTGCAACGTAATCCCCGCAGCACCAAGATCCAGGAAACGTGCCGCAAACGCATCGACATCTGGATAATTGCGGCCGCGCGAATTGCGTAGTAGTGCAATTTTGTTGATATTAATAGAGAGTAAGGTCATGTCGTTTCCTTATAGCGCCATTCTTACGACGCAGTGTGGCAAGTAGGCAATAGCCATATTTATAGGCTTATTGTATGCTTTTGGTTTGCAATGCGTGATAACTCGCTTCTGACACTGCTGCTCTCTCGCTGTGCATTTGATTGTTCCAAAAGCGCAAAACCGTTCTCTGTTGCGCTCGCAAATCGGATTTGCAAATTCAGCAGACTACTCCCCGCTACGGCAAACGGTAGCGGGGGGAAAATTCTACAACTTACTGCGCAAACGCTAATAACTGCGCGCCTTCTGTCACCTGATCACCAACCGCATACAACACTTCATCAATCACACCATCGTGTGGTGCAGAAATTGTGTGTTCCATTTTCATCGCTTCCATAATCAATAAGGCATCGCCTTTTTTGATTTCTTGCGATTTACTCACCAACACGGCAACGATTTTGCCTGGCATTGGTGCGGTCAAACGGCCACCTTCTGCTTCGCTTTCGCCAGCGTGTGCTAGCGCATCGAGGTAATGCAAATCGGTATGCACATCTTGATTGAAAACATGGAAGTGTTCGCCATCGCGCACCACCGTTCCAGTCACGGTTTGATCATCGATCGCCAGCACAAAATCATGTCCAGATGTTGAAACCAATTTAACCTGAGCAACAACATCGGCGCTGCTGATCTTCCAGCCATCAGCAAGATAAGTGACCGTCACATCATGTGTCGTCGCTTCTTCAATAAATTGCAAACCGCGCTGCATATGGCTATTCATGCGCCAGCCGTGACTGCTTTTCCACGGATCGCTCCCGATCGCTTTTTCAGACGTCAACAAAGCGGCTACTGCTAATGCCAGACGATGCATGCTGGCTGGCTTCACCGCAGGGAACAATTCATCCTGATTACGTTCAATCAAGCCTGTATCCAGATCCGCAGAAGAAAATGCGGTGCTACTGATTAAACGCGACAAGAATGCGATATTCGAATTCAATCCAACGATCTGATATTGCGATAAGGCTTGCGCCATGCGGGCTAAAGCTTCCTGACGGTCTTTACCCCAGACGATCATTTTCGCAATCATAGGATCGTAGAAAGGTGAAATCGTATCGCCTTCACGGACACCGCTATCGATACGGAATGCTGCCGGATCGCCATTACCACCGAGCTCAAAATTCACAGCAGCAGGTGTACGTGCGTGACGCAAAGTACCAATTGAAGGCAAGAATCCTTTTTCTGGATTTTCAGCATACACACGCGCTTCAATGGCATGGCCATGAATACGCAATTCAGATTGTTGCAAAGGCAGCTTTTCGCCAGCAGCAACGCGCAATTGCCATTCAACCAGATCGGTACCGGTGATCATTTCTGTCACCGGATGTTCCACCTGCAGTCGGGTATTCATTTCCATGAAGTAGAACGAGCCATCTTGGTTGGCGATAAACTCAACCGTACCAGCACCTACATAGCCGACTGCTTTTGCCGCAGCGACTGCCGCTTCACCCATCGCGGCGCGACGCTCTGCAGTCATGCCAGGAGCGGGGGCTTCTTCTAATACTTTTTGATGACGACGTTGCACGGAGCAATCACGTTCAAACAAATAAACGCAATTACCGTGTGTATCGGCAAACACCTGAATCTCGATATGACGTGGACGTTGCAGATATTTTTCTGCCAGTACTTTATCGTCGCCAAATGAATTAATCGCCTCGCGCTTGCAGGAGGCCAGCGCATCTTTAAAGTCAGCGGATTTTTCAATCACGCGCATGCCTTTACCACCGCCACCAGCACTCGCTTTCAACAGCACCGGATAACCGATACGATCAGCTTCACCGTGTAAAAAATCAGCATCCTGATTATCGCCGTGATAGCCAGGAACCAATGGCACATTGGCTTTTTCCATTAAGGACTTCGCGGCAGATTTGCTACCCATCGCTTCGATGGCGGATGCTGGTGGGCCGATAAAGGCGATGCCGTTCTTGGCGCACGCTTCAGCAAATTCACTATTTTCAGATAAAAAACCATACCCGGGATGAATCGCCTGCGCGCCCGTCGCCAAAGCCACTTCGATGATTTTGTCAGCGCGCAAATAGCTTTCTTTCGCTGCCGCTGGTCCAATCAACACAGCCTCATCACAGACCGCCACATGTTTCGCATTGGCATCCGCTTCCGAATACACTGCGACAGTTTTGATACCCATGCGACGTGCAGTAGCAGCAACGCGGCATGCGATTTCGCCACGATTGGCGATCAGGATTTTGGTGAACATGTCTCTTCGCTCTTGGTTAATTTTTTAAATAAATGAATTTTTTGCTTAATCGTTAGCTGCAGCTACCCGCTTTGGCTTCTACTTTGCCGCGAGTCTTCAAACCGAGTTTTTCTAATAACACGCGATCGTCTTGTGCTTCGGGGTTTTGTGTCGTCAGCAGCTTGTCGCCGTAGAAAATCGAATTCGCGCCAGCCAGGAAACACATTGCTTGTACGGCTTCACCCATTTGACGGCGGCCTGCAGATAAACGCACCCGAGCTTTTGGCATGGTGATGCGAGCGACCGCAATGGTGCGTACAAATTCGAGTGGATCAAGTGGGTCCAGGCCGTGCAGAGGCGTGCCTTCAACTTGCACCAGATGATTGACTGGCACTGATTCTGGGTAAGGATTTAAGTTCGCCAATTGCGCAATCAGGCCAGCGCGTTGACGGCGAGATTCACCCATGCCGACGATACCGCCGCAGCATACTTTGAGGCCAGCATTTCGCACGTGACCTAGCGTATCAAGACGATCCTGATAATCACGGGTAGAAATTACGTTGCTGTAAAACTCAGGCGCGGTATCGAGGTTGTGGTTGTAATAATCGAGACCCGCATCAGCCAAGCGTTGTGCTTGTTCTTCTTTGAGCATGCCCAACGTGGCGCAAGTTTCTAAGCCCATGGCTTTCACTTCGCGCACCATGGTTTCGACTTTTTCCATATCGCGCTCTTTTGGTGAGCGCCATGCTGCACCCATGCAGAAACGGGTGGCACCGTTTTCACGGGCAGCTTTCGCGGCATCTAAGACTTCACGCACATCCAGCATTTTTTTGGCTTCGACACCCGTGTCGTAACGTGCAGCTTGTGGGCAGTAGCCGCAGTCTTCTTCGCAGCCGCCAGTTTTGATCGACAACAAAGTCGCCAATTCCACATCACCATCGGGAAAGTTAGCGCGATGGGCGCTTTGTGCCTTGAACATCAGATCGTTAAATGGCAGATCGAACAGTGCCAGCACATCGTCAACCGGCCAGGTTTCTGCTTCTATCTTTTTTACCGGTGCTTGAAACTGTACGGCTTGTTGCGGGATGTCATTCGCTTGCATATGTCTTCCTTCACTTCAAAGTTTACTACTCAATTATTTCAGGATATCGAGATCAAGATATGTCGCTGCGTTCTTCATATTGTCCGCCATGCTTCCGGACAGTCGTGGAATATGGCCTAACAAAGGAGCACCTATTCGCTGCTGTATCGCAGCGATGTTCTCTGCCAGATACAACATATCTTGATCAACGGTGTTCGCAACCCATGCGGCCAGACGTAAGCCACGGGCACGGATCGCTTGTGCTGTCAGCAGCGCATGGTTGATACAACCAAGTCGCAGACCAACCACCAAAATTACTGGTAAATCTAATTGCTGCGCCAGATCTGCGGTATCGACGGTGTCGTTCAGTGGCACGCAAAATCCACCCACGCCTTCGACGATTACTGCCTCTGCGGCGTGTATCAGTTGTTGATAACTCGCTAGTATATGCGGCACAGAGATATCGACATTTTCTTGTTTTGCCACGATATGTGGCGCTGCCGGGGTCTGCATCAGATACGGGCACACCAAAGCGGTATCGGCCTTTACGCTGGAAGCTGCAATCAGGCTGTCCACATCATCGTTATGCCAGACACCGTCGTGCAATTCTGCGCCCGACGCGATGGGTTTCATGCCGACGCTGCTTGTACCGCCTAGTGCGAACGCTTGCAACAAGGCACTGCTGCTGAACGTTTTACCGATCTCGGTATCCGTACCAGTTACAAAAAAATCGTAAGGACGCTTATTATTCATCAGGCAACCTCAGCAAAACATTGTGCGACATAGCTCATTTGATCAAGACGATTGATCGCTTGCGCCAATTGGTACACTTGCAATTCTGTGTGCGCGGCTGACAAGGTCACGCGCAGGCGTGCGGTGCCGACTGGTACGGTAGGTGGGCGGATTGCACCGACCCAATAACCTTGTTCTAATAGATTACCCGCAATCGTCAACATTGCCGCATTATCACCAATGACGACAGGTTGCACAGCCGTCAGCGACGGCATGAGCTTCCATTGCTGCAGGTTCAGACCAAGGCTAAACATTTGAATGAGCTTGTTCAGATGCGCGCGACGCTCGTTACCCTCAGCACCAGAAATAATGTCCAGGCTAGTCAGCAGAGCATGTGCCAATGCTGGTGCTGCCGCCGTCGTATAGATATAAGCACGGGCTTTTTGAATCAGCCATTCAATCACTGTTTCATGCGCCGCGACGAAGGCACCACCAACACCTGCGGCTTTGCCGAGCGTGCCCATGTAAACTAGGTTGGGTGACTTCAGATTGAAATGTTCTAAAACCCCACGACCATTTTCACCTAATACGCCAAAGCCATGTGCATCATCCACGATCAGCCACGCATCATATTGCTCACACAGCGCCAGCAAAGGTGGCAGGTCAGCAATATTACCATCCATGCTAAATACGCTATCAGTAACGACGACGCGTTTTTTTGCGGTACATGCTTTGAGCATTTGCTCCAGCGCCGCATAATCTTTATGCGGAAATACCTTGGTCGCTGCACGTGACAAACGCACGCCATCAATCAGCGACGCATGATTTAACTCTTCTGAAAAAACTGCCGCATCTTTCGCCGCCAGTGCGGTAATAATGGCTTGGTTTGCCATGTAACCTGTACAGAAATACAAGGCACGCGCTTGCTCGACATTGGGTGCCATAAACTCGGCCAGGCGTTCTTCCAAGGCCATATGCGCGCGGCTATGACCGCTGATCAAATGCGAAGCACCGCTGCCTGCGCCGTACAAACTCGCGCCTTGTTGCAAAGCTTGCACCACCAGCGGGTGCGTCGCCAGACCCAGATAATCATTACTACAAAACGCCAATAATTCTTTGCCTTCTGCCTGCAAGGTCGCGCCCTGCGCACTATCCACAGTCCGACGACGGCGGATCAGATGTTGCTGTTCTAATTCTGCTAATTCGTCCTGCAAAGCCTGCAACAAAGGCATTCTGGCCGCTGCTACATGCAGGTTACTACGGTTGCCACTCATGCCATTACCTCTTCAAATACGTTCATCGTTTTCTGTGCCAGCAGAGCAATTTCTTCTTCGCTCAGGATATACGGCGGCATCAGATAAACACTGCGACCTATCGGACGCATTAATAATTCTTGTTGCAAAGCGGCGCTGAAAAAACGCCGCGAAAAAGTACTTGCGCGCTCCGCATCATCGACCACCGCATCAAACGCGAAGATCATACCTTGCTGACGCACATGCTTGACGCGTGCATCGTCTTTCAGGCCAGCAAATGCAGAGGCGATCATTTGTGACTTCTGACGATTCGCCGCGATCACATTTTCATCTTCAAAAATCGCCAGTGTTGCGAGTGCTGCGCGGCAAGCCAGAGGATTGCCAGTGTACGAATGTGAATGCAAAAAGCCACGACGCACATCAGCATCATAAAAAGCCTGATACACGGCGTCGGTTGTCATTACCAGACTTAATGGCAAATAACCACCGCTGATCCCTTTAGACAGACACAAAAAGTCTGGCCATATTTGCGCTGATTCACACGCAAAAAAAGTACCGGTACGACCACAACCCACCGCAATTTCATCAGCAATCAAATGCACCTGATATTGATCGCACAATTCACGCAACCGCCGCAAATAAATAGGATCATGCATCGCCATGCCGGTGGCGCACTGCACCAGTGGCTCAATAATCACCGCCGCGACTTTGCCCTGACGTTGCTGTAAGATGCGCTCCAAATCCGCAGCGGCACGCAATGCCACATCTGCCGCGGTTTCACCGTCTTGTGCTAAGCGAGCATCGGGTGATGCCACCACATGCGCACGTTGCAACATCGGGCCGTAGGCTTCGCGGAACAGACTTACATCGGTGACCGCCAAAGCACCAACGGTTTCACCATGATAGCTACCTTGGATACAGATAAATTCTTGCTTCTCCGTCTGACCACCATTGCGCCATGCATGAAAACTCATCTTCAATGCAATTTCGACTGCCGAGGCACCATCCGAGGCATAAAAGCTATGCCCTAAGGCATGTCCCGTCAGAGCCGATAATTTTTCAGACAATTCAATCACTGGTGCATGGGTGAACCCTGCCAGCATTGCATGTTCCAACTTATCCAACTGATCTTTGAGCGCCGCATTGATCCGTGGATTAGCGTGGCCAAACAAATTCACCCACCACGAGCTGATCGCATCGAGGTAGCGTTTGCCATCCATGTCGTACAGCCAGATCCCGCGTCCATGGCTGACCGGAATCAGCGGCACGGTTTCATGATGCTGCATCTGGGTACACGGATGCCAGACATGCTGCAAGCTACGTGTGACCCAGTTATTTTGTGTTTCCAAAATGACTCCAAACTACAAGACAGACCCGTTCAATGTATAAATAACCAACATCAAGTACTGCTGGTCTGGTTAAAGAAGACGCGTATTTTATGCGACTTTTCCGGCAGCATCCGTTTTCATGGCTAATTGCTCCGTTAATTAAGGGTTTTCTCTTATTTCCACCAATCTTTATTTATCTTTATTTATCTTTACTTTAAAGCAACCACGATGGTTTGCGCTTCTCTAGAAACGAGCGTACGCCTTCTCGCCCTTCTTCCGATGCGCGAATCTGGGCAATCCCTTCCACTGTCGCTGCGACTAATTCCGGCGTGATTTCGCGGCTGGCGACATCTTGTACCAACTTCTTGGCTTGCTTTACGGCATTCGGGCTATTTGACACCAACGCTTTGACGATCTCTGCCACTTTGCTATCGAGTGCTTCTGCATTCACAACTTCATGCACAAATCCGATACGCTGTGCTTCGCTGGCGGCAAAACGTTCAGCGGTAATGAAATAACGACGTGCCGCACTTTCACCCATGGCTTTAATCACATACGGTGAAATGGTCGCTGGAATTAAACCTAATTTGACTTCACTCAGACAATAATTTGCGGTATCAACACTAACCGCGATATCGCAAGCAGCCACCAAGCCCATACCACCGGCATAGCAATCACCCTGTACTTTAGCAACGACTGGTTTGCTACAACGATAGATCGCTGCCAGCATTGCTGCCAACTGACCTGCATCAGCCAGATTTTCGGCATGCGTATAGTCGGCCATCTTTTTCATCCAGTTCAAATCTGCACCGGCGCAAAATGCCGGACCGTTCGCAGCCAGCACAACGGCGCGCACCGAAGTATCAGCGTCGAGTTGCTGAAACACCTGCGTAATTTCTGCGATCGTGGTTTCATTGAACGCGTTGCGGACATCAGGACGATTCAGCGTCACGGTGGCGAGTTGTGATTCAATCTGGAAATTCAGCGTTTCAAACATGTCGTCCTCATTACTTGTTTTCATTGTTGGCAGCAAAACCATGTGCATCCAGGAATCCACCCACCACAGGCGCCCACAGTTTGATGCCATTCGCAAATAAGCTATGTCCATTTTTGGAAAATGACGGCATCAATCGAAATTCTGCTACGCCACCCGCTTTGGTATACGCATTAAACCAAGCCTGACTATATTTAGGCGCGAAAAACAAGTCATTTTCTGTGTACACCCAGAGCATAGGTACTTTGCTGGTACTGCCAAATTTTTCATACATTTGTTCTAACTTATAAGCCTCGCAAGGCTCACCCGGATGTGTGTCAGGATCTCCACCTGCGCCACCAGCAAAATTAACCGCCGCAAGTACGCCAGGCGGATTCTTGGCGGCAGTTGCAACCGTCGTATAGCCGCCGACCGACTGCCCTACGATCAACACTTTTTTAGGATCGACATAGGGCAGTTGCTTTGCATAGTCGAGTACAGCAATAACTTCAGTTGATGCAGCCTCTGCTGACGGTGCATAATTTTTATTCCGGCAAGAACCACTATCTTCCGGATCAGGCGTTGTACCCAACTCACCATAACCAATGCGCGTGGGCACAAATACCGCAAAACCACGCTTTACGAAATATCTTGCTTGTGCGGTATAGCGAAATCGCGCTGGCTGATCGCGATTAGTTCCACTACGCCCATGATTTAAAATCATCATTGGAAATGGTCCATCACCATTCGGCTTAAACTGCGTAAGGACGACCTTCCCTGTCACTTGACGTCCCAACAGGTCTTTCACCGAAACATCAATATTCACCACAGATTCAAATAAGTCAGCCGCCATCGCTATGGGTGCAGTCGCATTGGTATTCGACTCTTGTGCCATGGCGGAAGAAGACATTGCCAACGCCACACCAATAGCGGTAAAAAAAACATATCTGATTGAAAGCCGCATCGTCATCATTACATCCGGAACACACCAAATTTCACATCCGGAATCGGCGCGTTCAATGCCGCCGACAAACCGAGCCCAAGGACCATACGCGTATCCGCCGGATCAATCACACCGTCGTCCCACAAGCGGGCGGAGGCGTAGTAAGGATGTCCTTGATGTTCGTATTGATCTTTGATCGGTTGTTTAAATGCGACTTCTTCTTCCGCGCTCCAGGTACCGCCTTTGCCTTCAATACCATCACGTTTGACTGTCGCCAATACACTTGCGGCTTGCTCGCCACCCATCACGGAGATACGCGCATTTGGCCACATCCACATAAAACGCGGTGAATAAGCTCGACCGCACATGCCGTAGTTACCAGCACCAAAACTACCGCCGATGATCACCGTAAATTTCGGTACATTTGCGGTTGCTACGGCGGTCACCATCTTGGCGCCATTGCGGGCGATGCCTTCGTTTTCGTATTTGCGTCCCACCATAAAGCCGGTGATGTTTTGCAAAAATACCAGCGGGATTTTGCGTTGGCAGCACAGTTCAATAAAATGCGCGCCTTTTAACGCGGATTCTGAAAACAGAATACCGTTATTGGCAATGATACCAACTGGCATGCCGTAAATATGGGCAAAGCCGCACACCAAAGTCGTACCGTACCGTGCTTTGAATTCATCAAAATGGCTACCATCGACAACACGCGCAATCACTTCGCGGACATCGAAAGGTTTGCGGGTATCGACCGGAATCACGCCATACAATTCGCTGGCAGGGAATTTTGGTTCTTCGACGTCTTTCATGACCACAGTTTGTGGTTTTTGACGGTTCAGATTCGAGACGATAGTGCGTGCCAGTGACAAGGCGTGCGTATCGTTTTGTGCCAGATGATCAACCACGCCAGATAAGCGTGTGTGCACATCGCCACCACCGAGGTCTTCGGCAGTGACTACTTCACCAGTCGCTGCTTTCACCAATGGTGGACCACCGAGAAAAATCGTGCCCTGATTTTTAACAATAATCGATTCATCGCTCATCGCCGGCACATACGCACCACCAGCGGTACAAGAGCCCATGACCACGGCGATTTGCGGGATGCCTTTGGCGGACATGTTCGCCTGATTGTAGAAAATACGACCGAAGTGATCACGATCCGGAAATACGTCATCCTGATTCGGTAAATTAGCACCACCGCTATCAACCAGATAAATACATGGCAAATTATTTTGCTCTGCAATTTCTTGCGCACGCAAATGCTTTTTCACGGTCATTGGATAGTAGGTGCCGCCCTTGACGGTGGCATCATTACAGACGATCACGCATTCCTGACCAGCAACGCGGCCAATGCCGGTAATCACGCCAGCAGATGGGGCTGCATTGTCGTACATATCATAGGCGGCAAGCTGCGAAAATTCCATGAATGGCGTACCCGCATCCAATAACATTTGAACCCGATCCCGTGGCAATAATTTTCCACGCGCCAAATGCTTTTTACGTGCATCGTCACCACCACCTAAAGCGATTTTTTCTATTTTGGCCTTGAGGTCATCGACCACGACTTGCATCGCAGCAGCATTGGCTTTGAATTCTTCAGAGCGAGAATTCAATTTGGAATCTAAAGTTGTCATCGTATATTTATCCAAAAATCAGTTATTCGTGTAAATAGCAAAAAAGCAGTCTGACTATGCCTGTCTAATGAATGATCCCATTGACGTAAAACCATTTGCCGTCATACCTGACAAAGCGACTCACTTCATGCAGCTTATGTGCTCGTCCGTTAATCTTATATCGGGCAATAAATTCAACCGTTGCCGAGTCACCATCATGGGTGTGCTGTTTAACTTCCAGACCCAGCCATTTGGTCGGATCATCATGCGCAATGCATTCCTGAGGGCAAGTTCTTTCATCCCAGGTCGCGCGTAAATAGGCTTCGTCATTCAAGGTATATGCGGTGTACCGGGAACGCATTAAGGCTTCTGCGCTTGCTGGAATCGCATCGCCAGACAAAAAGGTGGCACAACAATCTTTGAACTGCTTTTGTGAACCACAAGGACAGGCGCCGCTTTGCGCTTTGCCTGTCTTATTTTTGCTCTCTTTACTACGCATACTTACTTTTTACTTTCTTTCACTGCGACGGGTGCCCCTGCGGCTTTCCACGCGCCGAAACCGCCATCAATATGCGCGACATGTTCCAGTCCCATGTCTTGCACGGTCTTGGTCGTCAGCGCGCTGCGCCAACCTGCGGCGCAAAATAAAATAAATTCTTTGGCTTCACCAAAAACAGGTTTGAAATACGGTGAATCCGGATCAACCCAAAACTCTATCATGCCGCGTGGTGCATGAAACGCGCCGGGGATAATGCCTTCTCTTTCCAATTCACGGATATCACGTACGTCTACGAATTGCACTGCAGGATCGGCTAACTTGGCCTGTGCTTCGGCGACACTATACGTTTTGATTTGTGCATTTGCCTCGTCGACTAATTGCTTGTAGCCTTTTTTCATTTTTTATCTCCTGAATATCGTGTACATCAACGTTTGTTAAATTAAAACCCGCCAGTAGCAAGCCATTTCTCGACTTGCGGCAAACGATCATTACCCCAGAAAGATTCACCATCAACGACGATCCACGGCGCCCCAAATATGCCCTTGGCGATGGCGGCGTCACAATCCTGCTTCAAGCGCTCTTTACGATCAGCATCGCTACAGGCATCTGGCACTTGCGAGCCATCGAGCCCTAAACTATCGACAAAATTTGATAGCCATGTCAGATCATTAATGGCAGCCGGGCCAGAGAAATAGGCCCGCGTCACACCACGGACGAAATCACTAACACGCTCCGGCGCAATCTCTTGTAACCACAAACAAACCCGCGCCGTATTTTGTGTGCCAATCGGAATTACATCCGGCAAGACAAAGGGTACGCCCGCATAACGCGCAGAGCGTTCGAAGTCATTTTTGTAGTAGTTGGTCATGACCGGCGGACGCATCGTCAATGGACCTGAACCCGTCGATTTAAATACCTGACCAAGCAAGATCGGTTTCCACTCAACTGTACGGCCATATTTAACGGCCAAAGCTTCAATCGATTGACTTGCAATATAGGCATAAGGTGAAACAAAATCAAACCAGAATTCAATTGTCTTACTCATTGCTGTCTCCTCGTTTTTATTGTCTTGCTTTGGTCACTTGTGTTGACTACCGAAATAAAATCTCTTTTAGTTCTGCAATTTATCCCGCTGCTAAGGCACGACCGATCAAAATTTTCTGAATTTCTGAAGTGCCTTCATAGATCTGGCAAACGCGCACGTCACGATAAATTCGCTCGACTGGAAAATCACTGACATAGCCATAGCCACCATGAATTTGAATCGCATCCGAACAAACTTTTTCTGCCATTTCTGACGCAAATAATTTCGCCATGGCGGCTTCTTTTAAGCAAGGCTTACCAGCATCTTTCATGCTGGCCGCATGCCAGATCAGTTGACGCGCTGCTTCAATCTGGGTCGCCATATCAGCCAGCTTGAATTGCACGGCCTGATGTTCATAAATCGATTTACCAAAACTGCTACGGTCTTTGGCATACGCCAGCGCCGCCTCAAATGCGGCACGCGCCATGCCGACCGATTGCGACGCGATACCGATACGGCCACCTTCTAAACCAGACAAAGCAATCTTGTAACCCATGCCTTCATCACCAATCAGATTCTCAGCTGGGATGCGGCAGTTTTCAAATAAAATCTGTGCGGTGTCAGAGGAGTGTTGACCCATTTTATTTTCTAAGCTTGCGACGATGTAACCCGGCGATTTGGTGGACACCCAGAAAGCGCTGATGCCTCTTTTGCCTGCTGCTTTGTCCGTCACTGCCATCACAATCGCCACATCCGCATGTTTGCCGCTGGTAATGAATTGTTTAACGCCGTTCAAGACGTATTCGTCGCCTTCACGACGGGCGGTCGTTTTTAGGTCTGAGGCATCGCTACCGGCGTGTGGTTCGGTCAGGCAAAATGCGCCTAACATTTCACCACGCGCCAAGGGCGTCAACCATTGCTTTTTCTGCGCATCGTTTGCGTACATCATCGCGATACTGCACACTGGGCAATTATTCACCGACACCACAGTGGAGGTACCACCATCACCCGCAGCGATTTCTTCCAACACCAGCGCCAGCGACAAATAATCCATGCCTGCACCACCGAACTCTTCTGGCACCGCCACACCATACGCCCCCATCTGCGCCAATTCTTTTAATTCTTCAGCAGGGAAATGGTGTTCTTTATCCCAGCGTGCTGCATTTGGCACTAAACGTTCCTGGGCAAAGCTGCGAATGGCATCGCGTATCATTTCGTGTTCTGGTGTCAGTAACATGTGAGTCTCTTTTCAATTTCTCGTTTTTATTTCAGGTCTTACCAGCTCAGACTGGCGCCATCTTCTGCATTAAAAAAACCGCCATTGCTTTCGGCTTTTAAACCTTCAAGCAGTGTGCGTATGCGTTGTGCACTATCGCTAATTTCTAAATCAGCGCCAGCGCCACCCATATCGGTTTTCACCCAGCCAGGGTGCAGGGCCACGCAGGTGGCTTTACTGGTGTTGAGCGACACATCTTTCAATACTGAATTCAAGGCTGCTTTGCTGGCACGATAGAGCCAACCTTGTGAAGCCGAGCGACTCGCAATCGACCCCATGCGCGAAGAAATCACCGCCAATTTACCTTGTGCATTTTCAACCAGTGGCAAAATGATGGGCAAAATGCGCATCGCAGCTAACACGTTGGTGTGCATCACGTCATCAAACTGTTCTTGCTGAGGCGAAATCAAGCCAGTGGTATGCGGCCCGTAGACACCGGCATTTAAAATCGCAACATCAATTTTTTCATCATCCAGACGCCAGCCCAACCCAGCACAATCATTGAGATTATTGACATCTAACGGCAAGGCTTCAACGCCATTTGCTTGCAGCGCCGCAAGGTGATCCGCATGTCGCGCAGTCGCAATCACGCGCCATCCGGCCGCCTTGTATTGCAAAGCCAACTCGTGCCCAATACCACGCGAAGCCCCTATGATTAATGCTGTCGGCATGTTGCTTCCTTTAACTTATATCTGTGCACACTGTGCACACTGTGCATCTTCGTTTTTATGCTTTTAGTGTTTCTTGCAGTGTCGCTTTTATATCGTGCGCACGTTCATTCAATGTCCGGGATGCAAAGCAATACGTCGGTATTGCGCGCATGTGCAACGCCGCTATGCGCCAGGACTTTGAATGAGCGCAGCGCACAGCATCAATTAAACCAATTCGATGGCCATGGCGGTACCTTCTCCACCACCAATACACAACGATGCCACACCACGCTTCTTACCTTGCTTTTTCAATGCACCAATCAGCGTGATGATGATACGCGCACCGGACGCACCGATAGGGTGACCCAGAGCACATGCGCCGCCGTGTACGTTGATCTTGTCATGAGAAATACCGAGATCTTTCATGGCTGCCATAGGCACTGCGGCAAAGGCTTCGTTGATTTCGAACAAGTCAACGGTGTCAGTCGTCCAGCCAGTTTTTTTGTACAGTTTTTCAATCGCGCCAATAGGTGCGGTCGTGAACCAGCCTGGTTCTTGTGCATGGGTTGTGTGTGCCAGAATCTTTGCGATGGGTGTTAAACCTAATTCTTTGGCTTTGGATTCGCGCATCAAGACCAATGCGGCAGCACCGTCATTGATGGATGATGAAGATGCGGCGGTGATGGTGCCATCTTTTTTGAATGCTGGCTTCAAAGAAGGAATCTTATCTAACTTAGCTTTCAACGGACCTTCATCTTTATCAATCACCACGTCGCCACCACGACCAGAAACAGTCACGGGAGCGATTTCCCACGCAAATGAGCCATCGGCGGTTGCTGCTTGCGCGCGCTTAACGGAAGCAATTGCAAATGCATCCTGATCTTCACGGCTGAATTGGTATTTAGCGGAGCAGTCTTCAGCAAAGGTGCCCATGGAACGACCTTTGTCGTACGCATCTTCCAGACCGTCGAGCATCATGTGATCAAAAATCTGTCCGTGACCAATACGATAGCCACCGCGTGCTTTCGGGATCAGGTATGGTGCGTTGGTCATGGATTCCATGCCGCCAGTGACCAGTACTTCATTGCTGCCCGCTGTGATAGCGTCAAATGCCATCATGGTGGCTTTCATGGCAGAGCCGCACATTTTGGACAATGTCACAGCACCAGTGGACATCGGCAAACCAGCTGCCAACAATGCCTGACGTGCAGGCGCCTGACCTTGGCCTGCCATTAAACAGTTACCGAACAACACTTCTTCGACCAATTCTGGTTTAACGCCAGCACGTTCCACAGCTGCTTTAATCGCAACGGCGCCAAGCTGACTCGCTGTCAAAGAAGAAAAGTCACTTTGAAAAGCACCCATAGGGGTACGTGCAGCGCCAACGATAACGATAGGGTCGTTCATTACATTCTCCAAAATAAAAATGGTCGAAAAAATTATTACGTTTGATTACGTTTGATGATGTTTGATTACGTTTGATATGTTTAATTATGTTTGATGACAGAATCGGATCTCTTGCGGGTACGGAAAAACGTCATCCACTTTGCCCGCAACGATGCGCTGTTTGCGTCCATCCCAGTATTGGGCGGTCAATAAATCAGCATGATGCTTCATAAAAAATTGCTTTACTTTTTGATTACCCAGCAAGAAGGTGCCAAACTGTTCTGGAAAGACATCGTTCTTAGCAATCGGGTACCACGGCTCAGCGGACATTTCATCTTCCTCGTTGCGCGGTGCCGGGATAGTGCGAAACTTGCAATCGGTAATGTATTCGATTTCATCGTAATCATAAAAAACGACTCTGCCATGCCGTGTCACACCAAAATTTTTGTAAAGCATGTCGCCAGGGAAGATATTGGCCGCCACCAGATCTTTGATGGCGTTACCGTATTCCAGCACGCCATGTTCCATGGCTTCCATATCACCACGTTGTTCTGCTTCGGTCAGGTAGATATTGAGCGGCGTCATGCGACGTTCTATGTACAAATGTTTGATGACGACTTCATCATCATTCACTTCTAACAATGACGGTGCATATTGCTTAATTTCATTGAGCAAATCATCTGAAAAACGCGAACGTGGAAACGCGACATCGGAATATTCCAAGGTATCTGCCATGCGGCCAACACGATCGTGATTTTTAACCAATAAATACTTTTCTTTGATCAACGCTTTGGTCGTTTCTTTTGGCGGCGGGAAGCTGTCTTTAATCAATTTGAAGACATATGGAAACGATGGTAATGCAAATACCAGCATGACCAATCCACGAATACCAGGCGCAGCGGCAATTTGATCCGATGAATATTTAAGGTGATGCAAAAAGTCGCGGTAAAACAAATTTTTACCGTGCTTTTGCAGACCAATCATGGTGTAAATTTCACTGCGTGGTTTTTTTGGCAGAATACTACGAATGAATTGTACATACGCTGAAGGCACTTCCATGTCGACCATGAAATAAGCCCGCGTGAAGGAAAACAATACCGTGATTTGCATGGTATCAAACAGCACCGTATCGAGTACCAGAGATCCTTTGTGCTTGTGCATAATCGGAATAACGAACGGGTATTCGCGATTGCCGTTGATGCCTTTGCCGATGATGTAAGCGGATTTATTCCGGTAGAACAAGCTCGCCAACACTTGAATCTGATGATTTGGTTCTAGTTTCTCGCTGCCAAAATTTTCTCTTAGCCGGGCTTCAACCAGCGCCACGTCGCGGTCGAGATCTTCAAACTCAGCCTTCAGTTGAAAATTGGTGACAATGCGTTTAATCGTGAAATTGAGTCCATCGGTTGCCGGATAGTAAACCCGATAAGTGGGTGGCGTGTCTTCACGCTCCAGATATTCTGTCGACGTTGCCGGACGCACAAAAATGAAATCATTATGAAAATAATTCCGGTGGAGAAGCTTTGTGCAGACCGTATTGAAAAATGTTTCTGCCAGCTCTGGACGCAGATGATCGACCAACAAGCCCATGTAATGCAATTTGACTTCGCGCCAGACTTCATCCGTCAGATCGGCTTCTTCATATTCATCTTCCAGCGCTTGTACGCACTCGCGTACGCGTGTGTCGTAGAACTGAATACGTTCACGGGCGGCAATCTGTGCAGCTTTCCAGTCGCCTTCTTCAAAGTGCTTTTTTGCACCCTGGCTACTGGCACTAAACAAACGATAATGCTTGTCAAAACCGTCCAGTATCATGCGGGCAATATCAAACGCAATTTGTGAAGACAACAATTTGGGGAAGTGGGTATTAGGCATAGTCATTACTCAAGCGAGGTTAAACTGGGTTTTCCAAGCTTGTAGTTTAACCAAATCCACGCCAATGCCACCACAAATCACCAATAATGGTTTTTTGAACGCTTGCAATTCAGAAAGATTCTGATATGCAACTGCGAGCGTTGCACCACAGGCGGGTTCCACGAGCGCGCGCATATCATCGGCAAATTGAAGGCAGGCGTCGACGGCTTGCGCGTCGCTGACCAACACACTTCGGATATCATGTTCGCGCGTCAGGTCAAAAGCCTTTTGAGCGACCCTTCTTGAGCCTAAAGAATTAGCAATACTGGTAATTGCTGGCAAAGTCACACATTCTTTGGCGAGCATTGCTGCGTGCAATGAAGCTGCACCTTCGGTCTCCACTGCAATGACCGGAATGTGCGCCAGAGCGTTACGTTGCAGACCTTGAACGATGCCGCTCATCAGACCACCGCCGCCCACGGAACAAAGCACGACATCAAAATCCAATTGTCCCGCGACTTCGTCGATCAAGCTGGCATTGCCATCCCAGATGTCAGGATGATCAAATGGGGGAATATAGAGGGCACCGGTTTGTTGACACAAAATAAGTGCAGCTTGATTGGCGTCATCCCAGACCGTACCTTCAACAATGACGGTGGCGCCAATTGCACTAATTGCACTACGAACATTTTCTGGCGTGGTTTGTGGCACTACGATCGTCGTCTGCAAACCCAATGCAACACCAGCAACGGCGGCGGCAAATCCTGCATTGCCACCTGAAGGGCAGACGAAATGCTTTGCCCCTTGCGCTGCCGCGCGCTGGCACATTAAACCTATGCCGCGTAATTTGAAGGATCCAGAAGGCTGCAAATTGTCCATTTTCAGCCACACTTGTTTGTCTAGCGCTGATGACAGTGCTCGGTGAGCTAACAAGGGTGTATTCAGATGTAGTGGCTTCATACCTGATTTCCGGAGGCGGATGTCAAAACTTCGATGCGGCGTGCGTTGCAAAAGCGCACGCCAGGTAACGTATGCTCAAAATGCTTATCGGCGTTGCTGCGTTGCTGCAAGCAGCGCCGGACAATATGCGGATTAGCGGGTTTCAGCAAACAATTCGCGGCCAATTAACATACGGCGGATTTCACTCGTGCCTGCACCAATTTCGTACAGTTTGGCATCACGCCATAAGCGACCAACCGGATATTCATTAATATAACCATTGCCGCCCAGGGTTTGAATTGCTTCACCTGCCATCCAGGTCGCTTTTTCTGCAGAGTACAGTATCGCGCCAGCAGCATCTTTACGCAGTGCGCGGACAGCGTCGGGTGTCGTCGCACGATCGCAGGCCTGCCCAACCGCATAGACATAAGCCTTACATGCCATCATGGTGGAATACATATCCGCCAATTTGCCTTGCATTAATTGGAATTCACCAATCGGCTGGCCGAATTGCTTACGGTCATGCACATAAGGAACGACAGAATCCATACACGCTTGCATAATGCCCAATGGGCCACCAGACAACACCGTACGTTCAAAATCGAGACCAGACATCAAGACGTTGACACCTTTGCCTAAGCCACCAAGGACGTTTTCAGCAGGTACTTCGCAGTCCTCAAATACCAGCTCACCGGTGTGCGACCCGCGCATACCGAGTTTGTCGAGTTTTTGCGCAATGCTAAAACCTTTAAAGCCTTTTTCGATCAGGAAAGCAGTCATGCCACGTGGGCCAGCTTCGATGTCATTTTTTGCGTACACCACCAGCGTGTCTGCATCAGGACCATTGGTAATCCACATTTTGGTGCCGTTCAATACCCAACGGTCGCCTTTGAAATCAGCGCGTAATTTCATACTAACGACGTCAGAACCTGCATTTGGCTCCGACATTGCTAATGCGCCGATGTGCTCACCAGAGATCAATTTTGGCAAGTATTTTTGTTTTTGTTCCTCAGTGCCGTTGCGTTTGATCTGGTTCACACACAAATTGGAATGCGCGCCATATGACAAGCCGACCGATGCCGATGCGCGGGAAATTTCTTCCATGGCAATAATATGTGCGAGATAACCCATACCAGCGCCACCATATTCTTCACCAACGGTGATACCAAGAATGCCCAAGTCACCCATTTTGCGCCATAAATCCATCGGAAATTGGTCATTACGGTCGATTTCTGCGGCACGAGGTGCGATTTCTGCGGCAGCAAATTGTTGAATCGCTTCGCGCAATGCGGCGATATCTTCGCCGTGATCAAAGGTTAAACCTGGAAGATGGAGCATGTCGTCCTCACTGAATGTTGGAGTTAGTTATCGTTACGCTATACAAATTTCAAACCACAGGACTGAAATATTGGTCTTCCAACCGACTCTATCAGGCCTGTCGCCTCACTCTTGCAGTTTTCCTGTCTTGCAGCTTGGCTATTTTTTGGTTCAACACCGTGGCGCCTCATAAAAAGAATCAAGATGCCATTTGCTATCTGACCATCATCTGACCATTATCCGACGCAACCGTCGAAATTTGCATAAACAAAAATAATACTTTGAATTGACGTTTACGTAAACGTCAATTCGATTACTTTTTCTGTTTGACCCAAATTTACTCTTTCAATTTTCCCTCATTACTCATTTCCAGTAAGCGACAACTCTCCTCTTCATGGGCACTGATTTCCGCTAACATTACTTCAATATCTTCGCGTTGTTGTTCTAATGCCGCACGATGTCTTGCCAAAACAACCAGAAAACTTTGCAATTGTGTCTCTGTATCCTTGGGTGAACGATACATGTCTACCAGACTTTTAATATCGGACAAGCTTAAGCCCAGACGTTTGCCACGTAGTGTCAGTTTTAGGTGTGTACGCTCGCGCGCCGTATAGACGCGGTTACGGCCGCTAGGTCCTTCGCGCGTCGGGCTGAGTAAGCCCTGATCTTCGTAAAAACGGATCGCTCGTGGCGTAATGTCGAATTCGCGGGCTAATTCGGTAATGGTATAGGTGGCCATAGTTTTAGATACAAAAATCAGTTTTCTGATTACAATCTTAAATTGACGTTAACGTCAATTAAATAAAAACGCATTGTAGGCTATTCCGACCACAGCGTCCTATCAAGACACATTGGACTGAAAAAAATAATTCCCGACAACGGAAAACCCACTCTGACTGAGTGCTAGCAGTCCTGAAAATGAGACAAACATGAATCAGCTTGAACAGCAACTCGACTACCCTTTTGGCGATACCTTGCCAGAATCCGGCAAAACTCTGGAAATCATGCCTGGGGTGCTTTGGATACGCATGGGTCTCCCTTTTGCGCTTAATCACATCAATTTATGGCTCTTAGAAGACGAGCTTGAGACTGAACATGGCCGCGTGCATGGCTGGACTGTCGTCGATTGTGGTATTTCAAGTGACACGACACGCGATAGCTGGGAAGTACTGCTAGGCGACCAGAGCAATCATTTACGCGGCTTGCCGATTGTGCGAGTCATCGTCACACATTGCCATCCTGATCATGTTGGTTTGGCGGACTTTTTGTGTAGTCGCTGGAAAGTGCCACTGTGGATGACTGCAGGCGAATATGCGTTTGCCCGCATGATGTCAGCCAGTTTGCCTGGTGCGGATGGCACGGCCATGTTCCCGCACTTCCGCAAACATGGGTTAAGTGACCCAGCGATGTTGGAACAAATTCAGGAACGAAAATCGCACTACACCCGTTTAGTACCAACCGTACCTGCAACTTACCGTCGTTTACAAGAAGGCATACCGCTCGCTATCGGGGGCCGTCGTTGGGACATCATCACTGGTTTCGGTCATTCGCCAGAACATGCGACTTTGTATTGCGCCGCATTGAATTTGATGATCTCCGGTGACATGTTGTTGCCGCGGATTTCTACCAATGTATCTGTATTTGCAATCGAGCCTGAAGCCAACCCGGTACAACAATATCTCGATTCACTGCAGAAATATCTGCCTTTGCCCGCCGAAACCTTGATTTTGCCGTCCCACGGCAAACCATTCAAAGGAATGCATACGCGAATTACCCAGTTACAAGAGCATCATGCAGAACGCCTGGAAGAAGTACGTATCGCGTGCGCGACGCCACAGTCAGCGTGCGACATCGTGCCGATCATGTTTCGTCGTCCGCTCGATTCGCATCAACTGACCTTTGCAATCGGTGAAGCACTCGCGCATTTACACAAGCTCTGGTTTGATGGCGTATTACATCGCCAATATGGGGATGATGGCGTGATGCGATTTGTCCTTGCTACCTGAGGTAAGCAACCAAAAACCAGGCTAGGAAATTTTTTTACAGCCTGGTTTTTTCTTTTTTAAGGCAATCAACGCTGGACGTCCGGAATCTCTTTTCTGGTACGGGTCAACATGGCACGTAACTGCAAAAGCCCCCATGCTAACAAACTAAAAACCAGTAGAAGCAAAGCCGCAAAACTGACATGATTGGCCATTTTCTGACCTGCAGACATTTCAAAAGCAAACGGCTGATAATGAATAAATTTTTTCGCCTCTTCTATCTGATCGGCGCGAAATAAGTCTCCGGGGTGACAATTATTTTCTTTCGGAAAAACATAACATGCGGGGTTTTTGAGGTTCAAATGACCTTCAAAAACCCTTAATACGCTGTCTTCCGATAAACCGGCTGAAGAAAATTTCTCCAGTCGATAGCCAAAAATCGGGTTGTAACAAAAGACTTGTGAAACACCCGCAATCATTGTGTCATTGATCGCCAATTTTGCATGAAAAGCGCCAGTATTCATTTCTGCGGTGGTTCCAAGCCGTTGAATTTCAGGTTTAAAAATACCCGCTACGAACAATTCATTGGCGACGGAAATGGGGCGAACATCATAATTTTGCGCCGCATAAAAATCACGCGATTCGTAGGCAAACTGCCAAATGGTGAGACCGACGACAACGCCGACAATCGCCATTCTGCGTTTGCCACCAACGGCCCGCTCCAACAGTAAGCCAGCGCCAATGGCAATCAAAGGAATATAGACGACCACCCAACGCAAAGGGGTGCTCGTCGAATTGATCACAGGGATCGTTTTTAAGATAGCGTTCCAGGCCGGCGTATAAATATTGAACACCAACGGCCATGCGACGGCTAAGACTAGTCCACACCATAACACCGTCGTCTTGGCGCTGAACTGCCATTTCCAACCGGTACGCTGCCATCGCCACAAACCGCGCGCCAATAATCCGAGCATCAGTATCGCGATCACACTACTGAAGTTATAGGCCCATTCATGTGGTTCAAGAAGCCACTGTAAGTTGGTCATTCTCGGCATACCAAACTGATACGCGGCCTGTGATGGCAGAAATAAACTACCGCCAATCAACAGGAATGTATCCAGCAAGGATTTCCCGCCTGGCAATGTATAAAACGTTCGCGGAAAACCAGACAAAAATGCCGACGCCGCATCAATTTTTGAGATTGCTAAACACACTGCAAAAACGCTGGCGACACCAGCACGTAGCAACAGATCCCGCACATTGCCGCCCTTTAAAAGGCGAAGCAAAGCAATAATCAATACCGCTAATGCACCCGCCAATAGTAAGCTTCCCAAACCTGAATGCACCCAATACGCCACCATCGCACCAGCCACTAACGCCGCCACGAACTGGTTAAATCGATGTCGTATTGGCATAAGTAACAAAAACGCTATCCATAGTACTAACGCATAACCATGGAAAGTGACATGCCCCACCAACATACGATGAGGTAGAAAGCCATTCATCATCAACATGCTTGCTACCATTAACGCAATGACGACACTGGAGGAGAAGAGCTTTCTCATCACTAAATAGCCCCCCCAGAACATCAGACTGGCGGTGATCAGGAGCATGGAAAAGGCCACATTCAAAGGGCTCATGCTCAGGCTCAGTAACTGCGGCAAAGAATAAAACGTCGATTGTGGATCAGCGAAATAAGGTTGTCCTGCACAAAAAGAAGGGGTGAACCAGGGAATATCCCAGCCATTATTTTTAAACCAGATTGAGCCATCTAATAATGCGGGAAACAGATAAGAATAATCATGTCCAACCGCGAGTCGAGCATTCGGAAAAAAAGGCGCCATCGTATGTTCGAAGAACAGCAGCAATACGAAAAAATAAACTATCACACCAATATCTCGTCTTCTGTTCCCGCCCTCTGCCGACATTATTTTACTCATCATGCAATTTATCTCTGTTCTCTGTGCGATCGTCGCTACCTGATTTAAACGAAAAACGATTATGCGCAATATACCCAATAAGGACTGTCAAAATGACCAATGGCGGCTGCGACAATATAGGACGAAATCCACACAAATCCACTAATATCCATAACCCTGACAGCTGAATTCCTAAAACAAACAAAGAGGAAAAATTAAATCTCAGATATTCGTTACACATCGGTGCATTACTGTGGAAAACGAATTTCCGATACATCAGCCAGGATTGCAAAACGGCAAATAAATGACTCAGTATTGCCACTAGCAAATAATGTATATGTTCGCCAAATAGCATATAACTACCTGAAAAAATCGCGCATCCGATCAAGGTGTTCCAACCACCAATGACAAGGTATTTGATTTTCTTCGAGTCCAGCCTCGGGAGTCTCTGCAACCACACCATTATTTGTTCGCGATAACCGTATAACCAAGCGGATCTTCGCTGCTTCCGATAGGCAGTATTGACGATATATGACCCCAAGTCGCTAACAAGGGAATAACGGGGGTGCAGCATACCGCAATAAAAAAACTCAACACGTTAAACTGTTCTTTAGCGGGGACGAAGTTTCTAAACCAAATAACAAGCAGTTTGGCCACAATGCTGGTGACATCTGTTCCTCTCGAAATAATCTTCACTCCCGTATAGTGATCAAACATTTGTTGCAAACTACTTGGCGTATAACGAAAAAAATCAAACGGTATATAGTGAAAACGCGCACTCCAGGGAACCGTTACGATCAAACGCCCGCCAGGCTTTAGTACGCGTCGCATCTCGTCAATCAAGACTTGGTAATGCTGTACATGCTCCAACACTTCCGTACACAATACGACGTCAAAACTGGCATCAGGGAAAGGAATATGTATGCCATCAAACGCGACGATATCGCTATTGCGGAAATCAAATTTATCCGCATCAACAATATCAAGTCCGGTATAGCGTGTACGCTCAGTAGAAAGCAAAAACCGATACGGCGACGACCCGCATCCCACATCCAAAACCTCGCCCTTCGCATGTCTCAGCTCAGAACAAATACTGCGATACACACTCGCCACCTGTAAATCTAAAAACAAGCGCGCATAAAAATTCAGTTTGCCGGACAAACCGATGGGGGCTCTCAATGCGACGGGACGAAATTTTTCTGCGCTCATGCTAAATTTTCTTCGTTCCTACGGCCAATAAATTGCCGACCTTAGCAGAAATCAAGGTTTTTCCCAAAGCCGACGAAGCCACCACAGGTAATAAACTCTTTTTGATCTTTTGCGGTAATGGAATTAGCCTTAGCCAATAAGATAAGGGATAAGCATTCCTCAAGCTTTGCACCTTGACGTCAGAAAAACCAATTTTCTGATAAAGGCAGGCCATACTCTTCGTTGAGAACAATTGTAAATGCTCAATATCATAAATCGGACTTTTTTTGCCCAGGAAACGAGCGAGTGGTGCCCGGAAGTCATGTGCTACCGTCATCAACACGCCACCAGGCCGTAACAGTTGAAAAGCTGATTGACATAATTCGAGCGGATTTTCTAAATGCTCAAGCGTCTGAAAGCAGGTAATCAGATCAAAACTATTTTCCTCAAAATCTTCTTTTCTGAAAAAATCATTTCTGAGAAATTGTCGTATATTGGGGGCGGCGCGTTTGACTGGCTCGACAGAGGGCTCAACACCGATCACTTCTTCAAAGCCTGCAGCAACTAAGGCCGCGACAAACGCACCGTCACCAGCGCCGATATCCAGTGCGGCGCAACGCCCGCTGATTTGCGGTAGCAGTTTCTTTAATTCATTTGCATAGGTCTGCGCCGCATATTGGGACTCATTCTCTGCATCAAACTGGGCTTCGCGATAGCTACTCTGAAACCAATCGAGTGGCGGTACCGCATTGGCAAATACCAGATCGCAGTCGCGACATAGCGCCAAATCAAAATGCATATATTCCGGTAATTTACGCGATGCAAACGCAAATCCATCTAAGGCAGCAAAATCGACATCCGCTTTCATCCAAGAATGCTGCGCTTTTGTTCCGCAAATGGCACACGATCTTTCCCGCATCACGGGTATTACAGACTCTGTCAACGCCGCGTCGTTCATGTCTGATTCCGCCCTTGCTCTGTTGCATCCCTTACTTCGCCATCACGCACAATACTACGACGTAAAAAATGCGGGCGTTGCTTTACTTCTTCAAAAATTTTTGCGATGTATTCGCCGACCAGGCTCACAGATAAGAGCGTGCTTGCGCCGAAAAATAATTGGATCAACAAAATCGTGGTGACGCCTTTCGGCACCATTTCAGGGAATAGCAAACGGGTGGCAATTTGCAAAATTATCAGACATGAAACAACTAAAAATATCAACACGCTAAACGCGGATAAGACGTTCAATGGGGTATTGCTGAACGACAGTATGCCTTTTTTTGCCCAGCCAATATTCTTCAGAAAATTGTTCGTGCTACGACCGAACATTCTCTCCGGGCGCACGTAGTCAACACCAGTTTGACGAAAACCAGTAAATGCGCGCACACCGCGTAAAAATAAATCACGCTCCGGAAACTGCAACATGCATCGTACGACACGCTTATCGATCAGCGAGAAATCACCTGCGTCACGGGGGATATGTAAGTAAGAGAATGCGTCAAATAGCTTATAAAATAGTTTGTAGGCAATGCGCATATACCAGGAGGCTTCTCGTTTTACGCGACGGCCATACACAACCTCGCTTCCTGCTCGCCATTGTTCGACAAACTGCTCTATAAGTTCTGGTGGATCTTGCAAATCACCATCAAGTAATACGCAAGCGTTTTTGGTTGCTAATTCCATTCCACTGCGAAACGCAGATTGTGAACCAAAATTTCGTGAATGCGATATGCCCAACACGCGATGATCTTGACGACTAAGTTCGCGTATCACTTCTTCTGAATCATCGGGACTGCAATCGTTAACGAAAATAATTTCATAGTCGATGCCTATCTTTAAAAAAGTATCCGTCAGACGTTGATACATATACGGAATTGCTTGCGCGTCTTTATAGCAGGCGATGATCGCCGTCACACTGTAACGACGATCTAAACCATCTTGCTTGCTGGACGACAAATAGGCTTGACGGTCTTCTAAACTAGCATACCAGGTTTGCATTTTTTTTAAGCCGTCGGCGATGCTGGTACGTGCCGTCCAGTGCAGTACTCGCGCGGTCTTTTCCGGATTTGCGTACCAATCAGTGACATCCCAATCGCGCTGTGGCATGGTGAATGCCGGCTCAGCTTCTATTGCAAACAAGTGCTTCGCTAAGTCTGCCAATGCACCGATCGTCGTGCACTGGCCGCTACCCACATTAAATGACTCACCATAGACATCGGGTGCCAGATTTAACGCTGCATCAATAAAAGCTTCACAGGCATCATCAACATACACAAAATCACGCGATATACGTGGGTTAACAAAGGGTGGGAAAACGCCTTCTGCTGCTTTACTTATCAAGGTCGGAATAAGCCGCGCCGGATCTTCATAAGGGCCGTAGATCGAATACAAACGCAAATTGACACACGGTAAGCGCCCGACTTTTCCTT
Organism: Undibacterium sp. SXout20W; assembly: GCF_049340285.1. Lineage (NCBI taxonomy): Bacteria > Pseudomonadati > Pseudomonadota > Betaproteobacteria > Burkholderiales > Oxalobacteraceae > Undibacterium > Undibacterium sp. SXout20W. The sequence continues at coordinate 32,333 of NZ_JBMPPH010000033.1, forward strand.
TAAATTGAATCAGGCTGGCAACCGCGCACTTAGAGACTGAATAATGGCTGTTTGGCGCCATCGGCGCGTCTTCTGTGGGGCCTTCCGCCAGATTGCCGTATTCGGATGATGAGCCTGCATGAATATACGCATGTACGCCGCGACGCGACAACTCTTCTAATAAATTGACGGCAACACCCACATTGGTCCGATAAATCAAATCGGCTTCCTGCTGAAACGAATAGGCGCCGTAAGAAATGCAATCAAAGATCGTCAATGGCCGGGTTTGATCGAGTAAAAGGCTAATATTTGAAGGCACCAATAAGTCAGCCAGAAGTACGTTTTTTTCTGGCAAACCATCAAGCCGCCATGCTGGCAAACGTGATGCTGTCCCATAGACATCACATCGATATCTCAACAAGATTCGCAGCAAATTCGCGCCAACAAATCCGCTCGCACCTAATACCAGAATAGGACCTTGGAGGGCGGCGATTTTTAATTTCAATTCATCACTCATACATTCATACACTTTTACGCTTATACATTTTTACTTTCTTGTTGCCATCGACGCCATACATTGTCAGCGTCCATTTGACTTTCAATACGGTGAAACACTTGCGAACCATAAGTCGCCGACGGATAGCCTTGCGCGCAGCAATGCAACAAACGCGGCGTAATGGCTTGCTGTGCAAGTGTTGCCAACAAAGTATAGGCGGCGCTACCGTGTGCAACATGCTCTTCCACCACCGTCAATAAGGGATGGTCTTGTAACGCCTGTAGCAGCTCAGAAGGAAGATGTTGAAAGCCGTCTGGCATGATCGCTAGTACCCATAATGCAGGCCGGTCAGAAATTGCGACATCACGCATTTTTTGCATTAAACTGCCGGCGATCGGCCCCACCGTCACCATGACGCCGCGCTCACCTTCTAGCACACAGCGCCAGGCAGTCAGCGCTGGCACCGCCATGTCGGCTGGTTTTTCACATCGTCCCAAACGTAAATACCCTGGCTGTCCAGATGCCGACATCTGACGTACAGCCGGTTCCACATCGTCGGCAAAAGCCGGCACAAAAACTTGCATACCCTGTAAGCCGAGCAAAACGCCATAGTCTTCAATCGCATGATGCGATGAACCCATCGAGCCATATGCATAGCCACCACCGTTGCCGACAATTTTTACAGGCAGGCGATTCAGGCAGACATCATTTCTGATTTGCTCAAACGGGCGCGCATAGATAAACGGTGCGATGCTATAGACCCAGGCTTGAGTACCCATTTTGCACATGCCAGCGGCGGCTGACACCATGTTTTGTTCTGCAACGCCAGCATTAATAAACCATGGCCCCATCAAATCGCGAAGTGGTTCGAGTGCCATAAAACCCAGATCGCCTGTCAAAAATGCAAACTTGTGGTCAACAAACAGGTTACGCCACGCGCTGCAGGCTGCGTTTCTCATGTTTGCTCCAATTCGCGACAGGCTTGTTCATATTGCGCGCTATTCAATGGCAAGTAATGCCATTCCAGACGATTTTCCATGAACGATACGCCTTTACCTTTGATGGTATTCATGAAAATAAAATGCGGACCTGATTCTGCAGGCTCATGCAGAATCGCTAATTGGCTAGGGTCGTGGCCATCAATCACTGTAATTTTGACGTTAAACGCGCTGAGGCGCTTTAATAGATCACCCATCGACGCTACTTCGGTGGTTGTGCCAAAGCCCTGCAAACCATTCACGTCAATCAATACGGTAAGATTGTTCAATTGTTGATGCGCGGCAAAAATCAATGCTTCCCAATTTGATCCTTCCTGCCATTCACCATCGGACATCAGACAAAATACACGTCCTGATGTTTCTTGAAGACGTTTGGCTAAGGCCATGCCCGTCGACACCGGAAAACCATGGCCAAGGCTCCCAGTTGCCACAGAAATGTCGGGCATCCAACCAGATACCGGGTGGCCAGCGAGATGCGTGCCATCTTGGTGAAATTGCGCCAGATCAGCGTCGCTTAAACGGCCGATCGACCACAAAGTGATATACAAAGCACCCGCTGCATGCCCTTTTGCCAGCACAAATGTATCGTCATTTTGCATGACTTGGTGATGAAGAAACAGCAGGGCATCAAGACAGGATAAATTTCCACCCAAATGACCTACTTTGCTATCGTAATGCATACGTAATAAACGCAGCCTGGCCTGCTGGCACAATTGCTCAAAGCTCATATCGCGGCTCAGTGAAAGCTAATTTTTGATTAGACCACCTTTTTTTACTGACTGTCAATTTCCGATAAGCAACAGTGGGTAATTTTCCTTCGTGTGCTGCATTTATGGACACTAAGAAAAGTCCATTCTCCGACATAGGTTAATGGATCCCTTACACAAGTTAGTCCCGATATTGAGTCGCCTGCATCAGCCGCCAAACTGAAGGCACCGCATACTGATAGTCCCCGCCTGGAAACTTTGATAAGTTTGTTGCACGGCTTCATCAGGATCTGCTGCACCAAGGATGTAAAGCAATGGCCAGTAATGATCGGGGCTGGGTACGGCCATCTTGGCTGCGGGGCTAAGAGACGCATAGTCAATTAATGTGGCATCGTTGCGGCTAAGCAAAGCGTTCCATACCGCATCGTCAAATTCCTGCGCCCACGCGCGGCTCGCTTTTTCACTTTCAGCCGCCTGAAAATCGAGAGCACGCAAATTATGCGTAATATTGCCGCTAGCAAAAATCAACACACCCTGTTCGCGCAATGCAGCTAATTGTTGCCCGATCGCATAATGGTAAGCGCCAGATTCTGCGTAATTGATCGAAAGCTGGAACACCGGAATGTCGGCGTCTGGATACATATGACACAACACGCTCCAACTCCCGTGATCGAGGCCCCAATCCCGGCTCAGTGTGACGTGCGGCAACTGCTTCTGCAATAGTGCGAGTGTCGTTTGCGCCAATCCTTCCGCACCCGCTGCCGGGTATTGCACATCGAAAAGGGCTTGCGGAAAACCGCCGAAATCGTGAATCGTTGGCGGCTGCGGCTGCGCATCTATCTGAGTACTGCCAGGCGTCAGCCAATGTGCAGAAACGGCCAGAATGGCCTTTGGTCTCGGTAAAGTCTTCGCCCACGCGGCCAAATGCTGGGTATAGGTATTGTCTTCGATGGCATTCATCGGGCTACCATGGCCAACGAAGATCACGGGCATGCGACCGGTATGGCGATTTATTTCAGGTTTAACATCATTCATTTGCAATTCTCACGTTAATCGATCAATTCAATATGTCTAAAAATGCATCCACTAGAAGCCAATAGCGTCCATCAGAGTCTAATAGAGCCCAATAGAGCCCACGATAACAGATTCGTCAAAGCGGTGCCGGTCACCTGAAAAATCGCAAGAGCTGAAGCTTTTAACATATTACAAGCCAATAACGAGACTCACTTCAACCTACGTCAAGGAAACCAACTAAGGCTCGTCATCGCAATGATTGTTATAGCGATGATTTTTATAGCAATGATTGTTAGTGAGATTAACAGCTGATGTCTTGAAAGTGATCGAGGCCATTGTAAACCTCCCCCAATCAGTGCCATGTATTACTAGAGTTTTGAGGTTGATGAAATAATCGGTATTCAACAGGTGTCATCCCGTTGAGAGAATCATGTGGACATTGCTCGTTGTAATCGTTCATCCACAATTCTGTTCTTTCTTTGACCTCCTGCAAGTTCTTAAAAACATACATATCTAACACCCCTTGGCGGTAGCTGCGGTTGAAACGTTCAATGAAGCCATTTTGCAAGGGTCTACCTGGCTCAATAAACTCCAGGTGGACATCATGCTTTTGCGCCCAATCTGCTAAGGTTGCTGAAATAAATTCAGGTCCATTGTCCATTCTGATCTGTGCCGGAAAGCCACGCCATGCAACGATACGCTCCAGCACCCGTACTACACGGGACGCAGGTAAATTCAGATCCACTTCAATCGCTAATACTTCCCGATTAAAATCATCGACCACATTAAACGTACGAAAACGCCTGCCACACCATAACGCGTCACTCATAAAATCAATTGACCAACTCTTGTTGATTTCCCCAGGTACTGCCAATGGATGCGGGTCTCTTGTTGGAAGTCGCTTTTTACCAATGCGTCGCCGGTTCATCTTTAGTCCACAATAAACGCGATAAACTCTCTTATGATTCCAGGTGTGGCCACGTCGCCTTATTAACTGAAAATACTTGCCAAATCCCCGTTCCGGAAAACGTTCTGCCAATTCCTGCAAAACTGCAATGATGTCGTCATCCGGTACCATCCGCCGCTGATAGCTCATGCTTGAACGTGAGAGTTGCATCGCTTTGCAAGCCTGACGCTGGCTAAGTCCAACCTCTTGCAGTTGTTTGACGAAATCCCGTTTCTGGTTCGGGGTTAGCGCTTTAAACCGATCACCTCTTTAAACGCATGGTTCTCTAGCGACAAATCAGCAACCATCATTTTGAGCTTACGATTCTCTTCCTCCAGGTCTTTGAGGCGCTTTACGTCGGCTGCTTCCATGCCGCCATATTTAGATTTTCATTGGTAATAGGTCGCTTCAGAAACACTATGTTCCCGACAAACATCTTTGACCAATCTACCAGCTTCAACCGCTTTCAATATTCCAATGATCTGTGTCTCTGTAAATCTGCTCTTACGCATTTCTGTTCTCCTTTGGCATATAAGTTTGCCTCAAGAACTCTGGTTATGCATGGCTTGATTTTACGGGAGGGTTACACCATCATCTAAGACCGGATTGACGGCCTCAGGAAAAGAAAATTCCACGTCTTCACAAACACTTCTAAAGTAAAATTCCCTACGAACAACCACATCAAAATTTGAAGGGAACAATTGACTTGAAAGTTGAGGTTCTGGATGACAGTAACCAGACCGTCTTTGACACCCTGGTCGATGGTTTTCCACAGGGAAACGGTCGATATTTTCTGCAAAAAAATATCAATAAAAGCAAATTTTGATATGCACAAATGGTTTCTTATGTTTCACTAAATACGACGTATAACTGCCATTAATTTGTCAGTAATATTGTCAGGGCTATTATTTTGATGCGCACTACTTTACCGATTGCGCTTAAATACAAAACATCAACTATTTGAGAGATTTCAATGTTGAACATCATACTCGTCGCCGTCGCGGTAATCATTGGCGTAATATGCACACTTGCTGCATTCAAACCTGACACATTTCGTATTCAACGCTCAATCAGCATTGATGCCAAGCCTGAAACATTAGCTGGATTAATTGAAGATTTTCATCAATGGAGCAATTGGTCACCTTGGGAAAGGCTAGATCCGACGCTGTCTCGGACCTATAGTGGTTCAACCAGTGGGATAGGCGCTGTCTATGAATGGGAAGGCAACAAAAAAGTCGGAAAAGGTCGCATGGAAGTCATCGATATTTCAGAGAATTCCCGCATTTTAATCAAGCTGGATTTCTTCGCGCCATTCGAAGCTCACAATACGGCCGAATTCACGTTGCATCAAGTTGGCAGTTCAACCAACGTCACGTGGGCAATGGTTGGCCCAGCCTCTTTCACGGTAAAAATCTTACATCTTCTGATGAATATAGACAAAATGGTCGGCAAGGATTTTGAGAATGGCTTGGTAAATTTAAAGATGTTGGCAGAAAAATAAACAGCATCTAAAAGAGTGCGAGCTGCACCATCGTCCGAATTCGCAAATTCTGTAGAGCGGGTACAACCCACGTTGTGTGTACGTCTTATCTGATATGGCGTGGTGCACCCGCTCTACCTTTACGTTTTAGCATAAGCCAAAAAAAAACCGATGTAATCATTTTGCACTCAAACTCAGGCCGATTGTCGGCGCTGGAGCTTGACACGATTTCTCTGGTGTAGCTCGCAAAAATGCCGTCATCGTTTGTGTGATATTTGCCGCATTTTGAGATGACAAATCGTACCCGGCAAAATTCATGTGGGTAGCACCATCAATGACACCCAACCACTTACAGCCAACTGGCATATCAGCAAATGCCTCGGTACGCTTTTTCCAGGAACCACCACCTAAACTATCATCTTTTGTCCCCGTCATCATCAACACCGGGCGTTGAATACCCGACCATGCATGATGTGGAAAAATTACGCCTTTGCCTTGCGGAGAAAGTGCAACATAGCGATCAAAAACGCTATCCAATTGCAGGACTTTGCGTTGGTTATCATCGATTCCCATGTAGTTTTCGGCACCCGCTACCATCATCACGGTAGCCGCTCCCATCGAGTGTCCTAGCAATATCGCCGCTTTTCCATTGCAACGCGGTGCCGCCCATTGACGCGCTGCGCTAATATCCATCAAGCGTGCCGTGTAAGCGGATTTATTGGCGACTAAATTCATCAAGGCATCACGATTACCTTGTCCTGTTCCACTCTTTTGCAAAGCACCCAAACCACTTTCCTGATGTCCGGGTACCACCGTCAGATAATCCTGTGAGGCCATAAAACGCGCCAGATACCCATAGCCAAGCTCTGAACCTCCTGCGCCATGTGAGATGATGGCAATACCCTGGCATGCATGAGATGGCGCGTAGACCAGCGCTGGCAAAATTTTTCCGTCTGCTCGTTGCAAACTAACCCTGTCCGCCGCTGATGTGATTGAACAGGTTGCAATACCGGCTATAAGAATAATTTTTCGCCACTTTGCTGACATCGCTTTTCCTTTGTTCGCATATACTCCCTATCTGTATATATAGACATCATTGCATTGATAAGTGAAAATCACCTATTTATAGAGATACTCCCCCACTGGCAAATTACAGGTTGCCTTCAGGTGAGTAAAACACTGGCGAGATCTGCTTACGAAAGAGCCATTTCCGCCGCTGCCAGCGCATGCAGCGCCGTCGTATCGAACAGAGGCAAATCGACATCCTCGGGACGTACTAATAGTGAAATTTCTGTACAACCAAGAATAATTGCCTCGGCACCTTGTTGCGCTAAATTCGCTATCACAGCGCGATATGTTTGGCGTGATTCTGGCAAAACGACCCCTAAACATAATTCTTCATAAATGATGCGATGAATCAACTCTCGCTCAGTCGGCGTCGGTATCACGACATCCAAGCCATGCTGTTCAATCAAGCGATCCCGATAAAAACTTTGCTCCATCGTAAATTTGGTGCCTAACAAGCCAACCTTCTTGTAACCTGCTCGCTTTATCCCCTGCGCAGTCGGGTCAGCAATATGCAGTAACGGAATCGCTACGGCCGCTTCCATCGCGGGAGCGACTTTGTGCATGGTATTAGTACACAAAACGAGAAAATCAGCGTGTGCATTTTCTAGCGTAGTGGCAGCATCGGCCATCATGGCACCAGCGGCTGCCCAGTCACCCTGATGTTGTAAGCGCTCAATCTCGTGAAAATCTACACTCAGCAAAATAATTTTTGCTGAATGCAAACCACCTAATGTTGCTTTGACGTGTTGATTGATCTGACGGTAATACGGGATCGTCGATTCCCAACTCATACCACCGATGAGGCCTATCGTTTTCAAAAGTAACTCCCTTGTTCTATGTATTCAATCACACTGCGACTTGGTTGTAATGGAAAATATTGTTAACTTTATTATTCGTCAAAAAATAATCACGCTCGAAACAAGTCTTCATCGTAATAGCACGGCAGCGATTTAGCACAGACAAGGATGAAAGGAAATTTTGCGCCGTAGCACGGTAACTTCGGCAGTACGATTCAAAAATACTCAACGCTGTCATCGCTACGACGATATTGATGATCAACGTGATACCGACAAATCAATCGGCAAATATTAGTTTCCTCCCTTAAAAATAGCATTCAACGGAAATCTGAATTGTGTTGTGATGCATCAAAAAAATAACGGAGGGAAAGAAAGTCGAGATGCATTAAAGCAAGTAACCCTGCGCCATCCTGCTAAATGGAAAAAATTAAGGAAGCGCAAAATAGCAAAACTATTTTGCGCTCTCCCTTCTTTGATTTTGTTTCATAAAAAACACAATTTGTTTCAACGAAGCCACAGACCCAACTCATAAAACGAGAGCGTATTAGTTAGCAATATGCTATTCTAAAATGCCATGACTTTATCATCGCAAAGTCATCCTGTCGGCCTCATCTAGATCGTTTTTGGGAGCTTATGCATGTCCAATATTGCTGGCAAAGCCTATGCCATGAATGTCATCACCCCAGTGCGTTGGTACACCGCCTGGGTAAATAAACTCTTCTTTTGGGTCGCCTTAAAACGTCCCAGCACACTCAATGGCTTAATGACGCTCTCACTGATCCACTATGCGCGCTGGGTCATTATCGGCAGAAACCAATTCCCTCATCTGTCACCAGAGCAGCCAAAAGAAAAGCTCAAATATTCGTACATGCTGTTCTTCAGTAACTTCAATGGCAGTTGGGATCAATACGTCGATTCGTTCACGTTTGCGATTCCAGGCGGTTTGGATTTGTTCTGGAAATGGAATGTCCGTTATTCGAAATCTGTCGCATTGACGCCGTTTCATAATTACATTCAATACAACCAGCTTGAAACGATCCATTACTACAACGCTTATCCCCTCGCGACCTCCAACGATGTGAAGTCAGCTAAAACGGTAAAAGACAGGCTCAGCGACTTTAACAAGACCGTTGAAGACGGCAGCGACGAGGAATTTTTAAAACGTTACCACGGTCTGCTGCGTGGCTTACAGCACGATTTAGGGGCAATGCATCCAACGCCAATTATCAGTATGTCTGCGTATCAAGTTGAACGACGTGAAAACTGGCATGCCTGCCAGCTAAATGAGGAGAAAAATCATGGCTAATAGTAGCGGTAACGCCTACGGTTTATCGATTCTTTCACCGATCAAAAACGGCCATGTTCCTGGTGCCGAAATCTCCTTTGCAGACTTCGTACGCAATAAGTTACAAGCATGGAATAGTGAAATCAACAGTCCGATGGCACTCGTTCCAAATACTTATTTGTGTCGTTTTTATGTGCTTGATGATGTCGTCACTGAATCGTTACCTGGTGGCAGCATGCCCGATACCTGGTCTGATATTCTGCCAATCGTGCCGGATAACCTGCGCCGTAATGTGATACCAACACAAGACCGTCTGCACTCGCGCTATCTGGTTTTTTGCTGCAATTTTTATGCTGGCCCTGATGGCACGCCGGATGCGTATCTACGGGGCATGTGGGAAGCAATTAATGGGCGGATTCACGATATCTGGGATAACTGCTACGGCTTTGAAAACGTTCACCATGCGGATGAATTTATTGCCTACATGAAAAAATGTCAGCGCACGACCTCCTTGTTTTTTAATGGATCGACGGATCAACCATTAGCGGAACAATTAAAAGCCTTGTACATGAAACAGGAGTTCACTAAATTCGCATTGGAAAATCAAGGTTTAAGCGCCGCGGCTATCCGTGCCAATTATCGTGCCTTTATGGTGCGCACTCAGCTCAATGATCTGCAATCGCCAAGCTGGCAACCAGGTCAATATCGGCTCTGATTCATCAACAGATACGCTAATTAATGAAAGCCTTTCATGACCAAACAACTTGATCTGTTAGATATTCAAGGACATATCTTGCGCGCTTATGGCCGCTTCGGCTATCCGAAAGCACGCTATGTTTTCTTAAATATCCGCAACGCGAAGCGGGCGCGTGAATTTGTCGATGCCATCACGCAGCGGGTCACCACCGCAGTGACGTGGGGGAAAGGCCCTGAAGATTTACCGCCGCCAGCATGGGCTGTGAATATTGCATTTACTTACCAAGGTTTAAAAGAGTTGGAAATACCGCGTGCATCGTTGATCGGTTTCTCGCCAGAATTTGTTGAAGGTATGAAACACCGCAAAGATATTCTTGGTGATGATGGCCCGAGTTCCCCAGAACATTGGGATCCAATCTGGCGCGAAAACCGCGAGACGCGTGATAAAGATGTGCATATTTTTATTTCCCTCAATGCTTTGGCACCGCCATCGACAGAACCCGGTTTAACTGGCATTCATACATCAATGGCACAGTGTGATGTTTTCCTGGAACAAGCTTATGCCTGGCTCACCGAAAAAGTAAAGAAAAGCGAAAATGGTGTGGTGATCCTGGGCGGCAACCGGGGCGACGACGGTGCTTTACTAGATTATCAAGACGTTAAAGTTGTCATGGAAAATGGCTTACCCACAGCCAAAGAGCATTTCGGTTATACCGACGGTATTGGCGATCCTGTGTTTGAGGGCGTGCCATATGACGAAGACCGCGTACGTGGACGTGGCAAGCAAATGGCAGATGGTAGTTGGGCGCCGTTGGCGACTGGAGAATTCTTACTTGGCCATATCGACGAAGCACATGAATATCCACCTGCACCTCGTCCCATTTTATTAGCTCGCAATGGCACCTATATGGTGTATCGAAAGTTGCATGAGAACGTGGCTAGCTTTGACAAATACCTAAAACAAGAAGGCAAAAAATTCCCGGGTGAGGAAGAATTATTGGCTGCAAAATTTGTCGGCCGCTGGCGCGACAATGGTGCACCGTTGGTGAGTGCGCCAGACCTCGCCAGCAAACAAAAATTTGACGAAAAATTTGCACAGGCGACACCAGAACAACAGGATCGCATGTTGAGCGATTTTACCTACGACGCCGATATGAGTGGCGCTAAGTGTCCTTTCAGTGCACATCTGCGCCGCATCAATCCCCGTGCATCATTACAAATGGGACGTGATCCTGGCGATGTACCCGGTTCGCTTAAAACGATTGCCGGTGCATTTGACACCCCTGGTGCATTAAGTAATCGACGTCGAATTCTGCGCCGGGGTTTACCTTACGGCGGAGTCAAAGACCGCAGCCGCGACGATGGCAATCACGGCATTATTATTATGATGTTAAACGCCGACATCAACCGCCAATTTGAATTTGTACAACAACAGTGGATCAATTATGGCAACGATTTCAAGGCGGGTAATGACAAAGAAATCATCCTTGGCAACCACAGCAGTGATCCCCGTTTTGCCAGCAAAGCCGTGCTGCAAGTCGAGCCGACCAGCGACGATGTACCTTATCTGTTATCAAAAATTCCGCGTTTCGTTGAAACCCGCGGCGGCGAATATTTCTTCATCCCGAGCTTGACTGCGTTACGTATGATAGCGCGTGGTGTGATAGATCCAACCTGACCTTACCCTATCAAGATTATCAAGTGGTATTACTCTAACAATTAATTTTCTTCCTTCAATAGTGCATGAAAAAAAGATTTATTTCATGTACTATTTCCTCTAATCCATACTTAAAAATATTTTTTGCGTTTAGAAACTGGTATGGTATCTTTCAGACAGACGCTTTCCAAAAAATAGAAACAATAAAAAAATCATCGTCATTTCCGTATCTAATTCGTATCTCATTTTTTTTAAAAAGAGTTGTCAGACAATAGATGTGAAGTGCTTGGATTGGCTCCTCACGATCTGAATTATTTAGGTGAATGAGGCATGCAAAGTTTGTTTGTGCAATTGTTACAACAAGAACCTTTGATTGCATTATTCCTGGCGCTGGCGGCCGGGTATGCAATCGGACAAATTAAGTTTGGGGCTATTCAACTGGGCGGTGTGTGCGGTACGCTGATCATCGCTTTGCTATTAGGTCAGGCGAACGTCGTACTTGCTCCTGGCATCAAAAATGTATTCTTTGTTTTATTCATTTTTGCGCTTGGATACGCTGGCGGTCCATAGTTTTTTGCTAACCTGAATGCCAAAGGATTGCGCCTCGCACTCTTATGCCTGATTGAAGTCGTGGTAGTACTTAGCCTGGTGATGGCGGTAACATATTGGCTTCAACTCGACCAAGGTACGGCAGCGGGAATTCTCGCAGGTGCGGCAACTGAATCCGCCGTAGTCGGTACTGCAACCGACGCACTTTCTAAACTCGCTTTACCCGCCGCAGACATCAGGCAATTACAGTCCAATGTCGTCACGGCCTACTCAATCACTTATATTTTTGGCCTGATCACTATTGTGATTATCACGAGTCAGATTTTTCCGTTGCTCTTAAGAATCAACTTGCGTCATGAAGCACAATTATTGTGGCAAGAAATGGGCGGTCAGGAAATCGCTGGTGATGCCGAATCAGCGGTTCCCGACGTTGTAGGTCGTAGCTACAGAATACAAACGAATGGTCAAAATTTGATGACCTTGCAAGCACAGTTAGGCAAGCACGCAAACATCATCAAATTACGCCGACACGGCCAATTTTTACAACTCGATCCCACACTCGATATACAAGCTGGAGATGAAATTTTAGTGACTGGGCTCCAGCGGGTACTTTCTGAAAAGGCGGCGCTATTGGGTGAAGAATTTGTCGATGGAAAAAATTTTAACGTCTTATTACAGCGTTACGATGTTGTATTACGCAACAAAGATGTAGATAACAGCAGTGTTGCGGAATTAAATCTTCCGGCGGGGATTATGCTAATCGGGGTTAGCAGAGGTTCACACAAGCTTCCAGCCTTTCCAGATTTACATTTGCAACTACACGATGTGTTGCAACTTTCAATCAGTAATTTGTATGATGAAGCCGCATCGCGTGCTGCAATTGCACGGCTTGGTACACGCATACGCTACACCGATAAATCGAATATCAGCTTTGCGGCGTTAGGTATTTTGACAGGAATTGCTGTTGGTACCTTAAGCGTCAAGATTGGCAGTATTCCATTTTCGCTAGGCACTGGCGGTGGCGCGTTACTAAGTGGCTTACTGTTTGGTTGGGTACAAAGCAAACGCCCGGAAATCGCTGGCATACCAGAGTCCGCACTATCTATACTCAAAGACCTGGGCCTCGCTGGTTTTATCGCTTGCGTAGGATTATCCGCGGGACCCCAGGCAATCGTTCTCATACGTCAATATGGCTTATCCTTACCCTTGATCGGCATCGTCATTACGGTCACTCCTGCGTGTGTTTCTCTTGCTGTTGGCCACTTTGTACTCCGTTTGAAAGCCCCTGTTTTACTCGGCGCTATCGCCGGACAGCAATGCAGCACCCCGGCCGTCAGCGCGATACAGACCGTAGCCGGCAATTCAACGCCACTCCTTGGTTACACCATTACCTATGCTGTATCGAATATTGTATTGCCACTAATGGGGCCGCTCATCGTTGGTTTAACAGGAATGCTGCGACATACGTCTTGATAAAACAAATCTATTTTTTGCCGCGGTCAGTCGTGCTGCGATCAACAACAAAGGAAGGTGCTCTATATGGAAAGTTTGCATAACTTGTTTGCCAAATCTCCCGAGATTGCTTTATTTTTGTCTCTCGCAGTTGGCTATTACCTTGGAAAGATTAAGTTTGGAAAATTCCAACTTGGCGGCGTAGCAGGTTCTTTGCTCGTTGCCGTCGTTGTTAGTCAAGTTGGCGTGCACGTGGATGCTGGCGTGAAATCTGTTTTGTTTGCCTTGTTTATTTATGCTGTTGGTTATGAGAGCGGACCACAGTTTTTTAACTCGCTCGGAAAACAGTCGATCCGGGAAATTATTCTTGCTGTTGTTCTGGCAGTCACCGCATTGGCAACTATCGTAATCATGGCCAAAATTTTCGGGCTGGACAAAGGCCTTGCCGCTGGCGTTGCGGCGGGTGGTTTGACACAATCTGCCATCATTGGAACAGCCAGTGACGCGATTGCCAAATTAGGATTATCTGCCGATGAAGTGACCCGACTTCAAGGTAATGTTGCGGTTGGCTATGCGGTGACTTACGTCTTTGGTTCCTTCGGTGCCATTATTGTTTGCGTCAATATGTTGCCAAAACTTATGGGACGGAGCATTAAAGAAGATGCGGTAAAAGCTGAGGCAGCGATGCAACAAGGTGTGCAGGTACTGGCCCCTGGACAACAAATGGCAGCGCCAGATTTGGTAGGTCGCATTTACCAAATCAATCAAGCCAACGGCAAAACCATCGCAGCATTAGAACAGACCAAACCCGATGTGACCTTAACGGTAGAGCGATTACTCCGCAATAAGCAATTTATTGAAATCAATCCACATTTAGTATTAGAAAATGATGACATCGTTTTAGTGGTCGGTCGCCGCGCTGCCATGGTCGAGGTTGCCACTGAACTGGGTACCGAATTGTATGCCGTCGACGGGATGGAATTGACCATGCAACGTAAAGACGTTGTTGTGACCAATCAAGCATTTCATAACCAATCTGTTGCTCAAATTCGCAGCAAGACAGCAGGCGATGTGAGCCATGGGGTATACGTTGTGCAAATTAGTCGCATGGGTAAATTACTGCCTGTACTAGCGGATACCGTCGTACAGACTGGCGATGTGGTAAGCATTTATGGTTCAGAGCAAGATGTTAAACGTGTCGCGAATGTCGCTGGTTATCTCTTGGTACCAACCGAGAAAACCGACTTTGTATATATGGGTGCTGGTCTGGTAGTTGGTTTAGCTGTGGGCTTGCTGACTGCAAAAATTGGTTCCATTCCACTCACTTTAGGTAGCGGCGGCGGCGCGTTGTTATCAGGCCTGTTGTTTGGTTGGTTCCGCGCAAAACATCAATCTTTTGGCGCCATGCCAACCGGTGCGGTGCAGATTCTGAAAGACTTAGGTTTAGCTGGCTTCGTGACTGTGGTTGGCCTCTCTTCAGGTTTACAAGCCGTTGAAACCGTCAAAGAGCATGGCATTTCCTTATTCCTGATTGGCGTCGTTGTCACGATCTTGCCTTTGGTTCTGACTATGCTCATCGGACGTTATGTACTCCGTTATGACAACACGGCAATATTCGCTGGCGCCTTAAGTGGTTCGAGAAGCGCCAATCCTGCGTTCGGTGAAGTATTGGACAAAGCAGAAAATTCGATTCCGACGGTGCCATTCGCAATTACTTATGCCCTCGCCAATGTGTTCCTGACGTTATTGGGGCCCTTGATTGTCGCTCTGGTTTAAGTTTTTGAGGTTCATCTCGCTTTAATTAAGTAAAAATTTTTGCACAAAGTTGTTCACGATTTAGATTCACTTTCACCAAAAGGAGTAATAAACATGGACTTTAGCAATCCCGATAAACTCGCATTATTAAGCCCCTTTGAACTCAAAGATGCATTGATCCAGACCGCAAAGAAAAGCAATCAGATGATGCTCAATGCAGGTCGCGGCAATCCAAATTTTTTAGCCACCACACCACGCCATGGTTTTTTCCAGTTCGGTCTGTTTGCCATGACCGAGGCCGAACGTTCTTACGTTTATATGAAAGATGTTGGTGGTTTTCCACAACGTGATGGCATCGAAGCTCGGTTTGAAATTTTCGTAAAAAATCATGCCGGGACACCAGGCGTCAAATTTATTGAGGCCGCAGTATCTTATGTACGTGATCAACTCGGCTTATCGGCCGGTGATTTCATTTACGAAATGTGTGAGGCTATTTTAGCTTGTAATTATCCTGTGCCTGACCGCATGTTGCGCCTCAGCGAAAAAGTCGTTGCCCAATATATCCATCGTGAAATGGTTGGCGAACATCCGTTCATCGGCAACTTTGATATGTATGCGGTCGAAGGTGGCACGGCAGCGATGACGTACTTATTTGCAAGTCTCAAGGCAAATCATTTGATCAATGAAGGCGATACCATTGCCTTGGGTATGCCTATTTTTACGCCTTACATTGAAATCCCACTTCTTAATGACTACAACCTGGTCGAATTGATGATCGATTCGCCACAAGAAAACAACTGGCAGTTCAGCAAAAAAGAGTTGGATAAATTACTTGATCCGAAAGTTAAAGCATTTTTCCTGGTCAATCCAAGCAATCCACCTTCCGTCAAAATCGATGATGAAACACTGGGCGGATTCAATTTCGAAGTGCAACC
This sequence comes from Undibacterium sp. SXout20W, assembly GCF_049340285.1. NCBI lineage: Bacteria > Pseudomonadati > Pseudomonadota > Betaproteobacteria > Burkholderiales > Oxalobacteraceae > Undibacterium > Undibacterium sp. SXout20W. The sequence continues at coordinate 48,147 of NZ_JBMPPH010000033.1, forward strand.
ACATGTTGATGCGATTGTAACTGCTTCATAAATACTTGGTGCGGCGTTTTGAAGCCGAGACATTTTCTGGGACGATGATTTAAGCTGTTCATCGCCCATAA
>NZ_JBMPPH010000034.1:0-48147 GCF_049340285.1 Undibacterium sp. SXout20W
TATGGGCGATGAACAGCTTAAATCATCGTCCCAGAAAATGTCTCGGCTTCAAAACGCCGCACCAAGTATTTATGAAGCAGTTACAATCGCATCAACATGTGGTTGCACTTCGAAATTGAATCCGCCAGTTTTAAAACACTTATCAAGGCAGTATTAGGTCGCCCCGTTTCAAAAATAGAGATTGAACCGAAAAGCAAAACATCCGTCGTGCCGCCAAACTCACTGTCGCAATCATCACAAGTTTCTTCTGGATCGTATGTTTCGATGAATGAATCATTTGGGAAAGAAAATTTGCATGGTATGGGGCAAGCTACTGATGGAAACGACGTAGTTCATACAGCAGCGAAAATTCCCAACTATGCAGCGAGACTATCCAGTAGTCCTCATAGTATTAATGTTCATGGGATCAAGCTTGCAAGTGTCGATTCAGTGGTGCCGATTCGCAATGGCAGTGCTGTATCGAACGTGCCAGTAACACCAAAAACTGCGCCTTGTCAGGTTTGTGGACATACAGCAGTGCTATTGGATACAGTTGATCTCAATAAGTCATGCGAAGAACTTCGGGGCGTCAAACTGTCTCCGAGTGGAATGTTGATCGATTATTTTCTTTGCGATCATTGTGGATTTTGTTTTGCACCGGAAATGCAAGCGTGGGGATTCGATGAGTTTGAAAAACGTATTTATAATCAAGAATATGGAATGGTCGATCCGGATTACAAATTCTTTCGTCCTGACTCTAATGCGAAATTATTAAATAAAACGTTCGGTTTTTGTAAAGAAAAAATACGACATCTTGACTACGGTGGCGGCTCTGGTTTGTTAAGTAAGACGTTGCGCGAAAATGGTTGGACGTCAGAAACCTTTGACCCATTTGTAGATCGTGAAAAATTGATTGATGATTTAGGACAATTTGATTTTATTACTGCGTTCGAAGTTTTTGAACATGTACCTGATGTTGGTGCATTAGTGGATAATCTGAAAAAGCTATGCAAACCTGAAGGCGTGATCCTTTTTAGTACCATATTGTCCGATGGAAATATATTCCGATCGCAGAAATTGACCTGGTGGTATGCGTCACCTAGAAATGGTCACATCAGTATTTTTTCCCGTAAAAGTCTGGAGCAGACACTAGTTGGCCACGGTTTGCAATACGGTGCATTGAATGGGAGCATCCATGTGGCCTACACGCAATTGCCAGAATGGTTCGACCGTGCATTTCAATCTAATCAAGGTCAAACTGAGTAATTAGATTTTTGGCTGGAGGCAATCAAGCCCTCCAGCCAGTTCAAGTAAGACTTTCAGTTTATTTTGCTTTTTTATCTGCGTGAAGTTTTTTCTTATCACTATGAACAGTTTGATGATCTGTTTTGAGGGTTTGCTTATCAGCCTGGATTGTTGATTTGTCCGTACTCAAAGCTGCGGTATTACCTGCTTTTTTATCTGCAACTGCTTGTTGGCGATCTGCTTTTAATTTTTCACGTTCAGCTTTTGCTGCTTCACGATCGGCCTTCAGTTGTGCACGATCAGCTTGAACGGTTGGGTTGGGGGTGGTAGTTGTCGTTGGCGCTGCTGTGGGAGCGGTTGTTTGCGCCAAAGCGCCAAATGATAAAGTGGCGAGAATAATTGCGGTAAAAGTTGTCAGTTTCATTTTATTTCCTTTTGCATTCGCGTATGTGGGGTTGGAATATCACTTGCTGTGCTCTGGTACTCCTGTGTCTATCAACGGCCATGCGTTCATGGTGTTGACAAGGCACTGGTATTATCTTGTATCGTTATGCATTGAAATTTCTCATACTTTGCCAGACGGGATACGTTGAAATACATGTTGGAAGCCAGAGTGTTTGGTTTTGCTCTCGCGTGAATTGTTGACATGCTAAGCAACCAGTTTTACTTGTTTTTCGCATGCATTCAATGTTGGTGAACGCGCCAGCAAGAAATGAAATGTGCTGTTATAGTGACGTTTTAGTCCACATACAAACTAGCTTGTATGTATATATGTTTGTTTGTGGGGCTTATTTCATGGTGTTGTAGCAAGATTTCTTCATAAACTTACCGAGGATAGAGTAAATGAGCGATTTAATTCAAAAATTGAAGTGGCGTTATGCGACAAAGAAATTTAATCCGGCAAAAGTAGTTCCGCAGGCCAAAGTGGACACTATTTTGGAAGCGATCCGTTTGACAGCAACGTCTAGCGGCCTGCAACCGTATGAAGTATTGGTGGTCACGAACGCTGAAATCCGCGAAAAAATCAAACCAATCGCCTGGAATCAAGGCCAGATCACCGATAGTTCGCATTTACTGGTTTTTGCGGCATGGGACAATTACACAGCTGAGCGGATCAATGCAATGTTTGATTTAACCAATGAAGTGCGTGGCTTCAAGAATGAAGGTTGGGAAAATTACCGCAATATGTTGTTGAGCACTTATCCGACACGCGATCCAGAAGTGAACTTCCAACATGCAGCACGTCAGGCTTATATCGGCCTGGGTAGTGCTTTGATTGCAGCGGCAGAAGAAGAAGTCGATAGCACGCCAATGGAAGGTTTTGATCCAGCCGCGCTCGACGAAATCCTGGGATTGCGTGCCAAAGGTCTACGCAGCGTCGTGATTCTGCCAATTGGTTATCGCGAAGAAGACAAAGACTGGCTGGTAAATTTGAAAAAAGTTCGCCGTCCAGTTGAGCAATTTGTTACCGAAGTGAAATAAGTATCATTATTTTCAATACAAAAAAGCTGCCACGGGTAACCTGGCAGCTTTTTTGTATGTGGGTGGTGGTAATTGAATTTTTGTATCCTGCAATTTCTTTTGCCATTCCTCCATTGAGAATGCTGGAGTCGCGCCCATGTGATTGGTATCTGTGTTTAAAAGGATATCAATGGGCTGGTTAATCGTCATCGCGGTTGTATTGCTGTTTGCATTTGAAGTACCACGCGTTCGTTTGAGGTATGTGCTGTCGCAAGCTTTTCCGTTACCCTATTCAAAAATTTTACGTAAAAATTTACCTGCCTATTCAAAAATGCCAACTGATTTGCAGATGCAACTCAAACGACGTATCCGGCAATTTTTATATCAAAAGACCTTTGTTGGCTGTGGTGGCTTAGAAATTACGGATGAAATTCGCGTCACCATCGCCGGCAAAGCGTGCATGTTGCTTTTAAATCGGTCCAGCGAAGTGTATCCACAACTCACCCATATTCTGGTTTATCCATCAGCATTCGTCGCGCCCCGTAAGGAAATGTTGAATGGCGGCGTGGTTACCCATACCAATCAGGGATTGAGTGGCGAATCCTGGAGTGATGGTCGCGTGATATTGGCGTGGGATCAGGTGGCACTTAACTCCCATAATGAAATGCATGGTCAGGATGTCGTCTTACATGAATTTGCGCACCAGTTGGATAGCGAATCGGGTCAGACGAATGGCGCGCCTATACTCAATAGTACCGCCGCTTACCAAGCGTGGTCGAAGGTCATGGAGTCAGAATATTCAGGCCTGTTAAATGCGATCAACCATCACCACGGGACAGTGATTGATCCCTATGGTGCCACCAATCCTGCAGAATTTTTTGCGGTTTCCACAGAAGCATTTTTTAAAAAAAGTGAACAACTCGCGCAACATCATCCCGCCTTATACGCGCAGCTACAGAGCTATTACAAGGTTGATCCCAGAGATTGGGTATGACCTCGTGTTTTGATTTATTGACTTAAGAATAGCGTGGTGGGGTGATCTAAAATAAAATGTCAGTGCGATTTCCACCCGCCTTAAAAAATATGAGAATCGACGTCAATAGCAGCTTTTTGTAGAAAATGCCATCCGAGCCTATCCTAACGTCCAAGCTTTTGCTTCACTATTGCGTCATTTTTGAATTGTAAAACGATCGCTCTCTGAAGAATCAAACCAGGTGTGGCCCGGCAGTCGCTTAGCTTTCGTGTCCTGCCAAGAAGGCTAAGACAATGAGGGCGGCGCTGAGATTTTGCCCTGCGGCTGCCGTCACCTTGTGTTGGAATAATTTGTGCGTCACGTATTACGGAGAAGTATCTACACTTGCTTCTCTCGGACAAAGATACCTTCTGATCCGTTTTGCTTGAAGCACAAATTGCGTTGTCTCAAGCGGTGAAAGTCACAACCGAAATTGTCATGGATACGAAAACTCAATCAAACGCGTACAACACGCAATTTCGATCACGGCGCTCGTTAAAACCATTAAAAAATCATCAAGCAAACTGTGAGCAACCATAGAACAACCATAGAACAACCATAGAACAACCATAGAACAACCATTAAACAACTGCCTCTAAAAACTCCTGTTGCTCTAACCAGTCTGCCTCAGTAGTTTCAAGTTCTTTTACAAGGTATGCTTGATCAAGCAAAAGAGACTTTAGTTTCTCTTTATTTGCATCGCTATAAATGTCGCTATCTTCAAGTTGAGCGGCGATTGCTTGCTTTTTTGCATTGAGTTTTGCCATCTCTTCTTCGAGACGTTTGATGCGATTCTCAATCGGTTTGCGCAAATTAGCCAGACGTTGACGTTCGTCAGCATCGCGTTTACGTTGTTCTTTGTCGTCAACTTTGGCAACCGGAATAGGCTTTGCTTGAGGCAATGCCGCTTCTTTTGTTTTGGCTTTTTCAGGTAAAGAAGGCGTCGCTTCTTTTTCTAATTTACTCTTAAATAGCCATTCTTTGTAGTCGTCCAAGTCACCGTCAAATGCTTGTAACTGGCCATCCGCGACGATAATGAATTGATCGGTCGTGGCGCGTAATAAATGTCTGTCATGAGAAACAACAACCAAGGTTCCTTCGAACTGTGCCAGCGCCTCGGTCAACGCTTCGCGTGTTTCCAAGTCCAGATGGTTGGTGGGTTCATCCAGCAGCAGCAGGTTAGGGCGTTGCCAGACGATCATGGCTAACGCAAGACGCGCTTTCTCACCACCTGAAAAAGGTTTGATCGGGCTGGTGACCATCGTGCCCGGGAAATTAAATCCACCCAAAAAATTGCGCAATTCTTGTTCGCGAACATTTGGTGCGATGTGCGCCAGATGCCACAAAGGGGACTCGTCGTGCCGTAACATTTCCACCTGATGTTGAGCGAAGTAACCGATTGAAAGTCCTTTTCCCGTTTGCATGACACCTGATAGTGGTGCAATGTCACCAACAATAGTTTTGATTAACGTCGACTTACCTGCACCATTGACGCCAAGTAAGCCGATACGTTGACCAATTTGCAGAGAAAACTTGACGTCGTTGACGATACGTCGCTCAGTAAAGCTATGGTCCGTTTCTGATTCAATGCGATAGCCGCAATCAACATCTTCCATGACCAGCATAGGATTCGGTGCACTTAACGGTTCACGGAATTCAAATGAGAACTCTGCCGCAGCACGCAACGGCGCCAATTCTTCCATTTTTGCCAGCGCTTTGATACGGCTTTGTGCTTGTTTTGCTTTGGATGCTTTTGCAGCGAAACGACTAATGAAAGATTCCAAATGGGCGCGTTTGCGGTTTTGTTTTTCAATCGTACCAGCGGCCAGGATCAATTGCGCAGCACGTTGGCGTTCAAAGGCGGAGTAGTTACCCGAATAGCGCTTCAGTTTTCGTTCGTCAATATGCACGATCACATTGGCGACACCATCCAGGAAGTCGCGATCATGCGAAATAATGATGAGCGTGCCAGCATAGCGTTTTAACCAGTCTTCTAGCCAGATGATGGCATCCAAATCTAAATGGTTGGTTGGTTCATCAAGCAACAGCAAATCAGATTTACACATCAATGCTTGCGCCAGATTTAAGCGCATCCGCCACCCGCCCGAGAAACTAGCGACTGAACGTTCCAATTGGTCCAGTTTGAAGCCAAGGCCAATCAACAGTTGTTCGGCACGTGAGCGTACAGTGTACGCGTCTGCATCTGCCATTGAGCCGTATAAATCGCCAATGGCGATGCCGTTTTCATAACTTTCAGGTTGGGCTTCTAGTGCAGCCAATTCGGCTTCCAGCTTACGTAAAGTAACGTCGCCATCGATGGCGTAATCAATTGCCGAGCGTTCTAACGGCGGTGTTTCTTGGGCAACGTGCGCGAGTTGCCATTTTGCAGGAAATTCTATACTGCCCTGATCTGGATGCAACTCTCCGCGCAACATGGCGAACAGGCTGGATTTGCCCGCGCCATTTGAGCCAATCAGGCCAATTTTATCGCCGGGGTTGAGGGTTACATCGACGCTATCAAACAGGGGCTTCGTGCCACGGGCGAGGATGACTTGCTGCAAACGTATCATATAAACTTAAAAATTAGGGAGTATGTCGCTTTATACTGAATTTACCAGCATGAAATAAGCGGTTCGCAAAAATACTGGTAAGGAGTATTTTTGAATAAGAAACGGGCAAAAATTGTTTTTGCCCGTATGAATCAATCCAGGTCGTAATTTTACAGGGTTATGCAGTGAAATTCGCTAAATCCTGTGCCTCGATTAAAAATACCATGTCATCGCCAGCGCTGGTGGAGAGCCAAATTAAGTTTAATTCTGGGAAAGCCGCCTCAGCAAAGGCGCGTTCATTGCCAATTTCTACCATCAATAAGCCGTCGTCAGTCAATCGTTGGGCGGCACCTGCGACGATTTTGCGTACCAAATCCATACCATCTTCGCCACCAGCCAAGGCTATTTGCGGTTCGTGTAAATATTCTTTTGGTAATTTTTCCATCGAGCCTGCATTGACATACGGTGGATTGGTGATGATCAGATCATACTTTTTGTCTGGTACATTGGCGTATAAGTCCGACTCAATCAGCGTAATGCGATCTTGCAGTTCGTAGGTATTAACGTTGCGCTTAGCAACTTCCAATGCATCTTTTGAAATATCCGCTGTATCAACATGGGCGTTCTGGAACATATCTGCCAGCATGATAGGCAAACATCCTGAACCAGTACACAACTCAAGAATGTTGGTGACTGAGTCAGGATCTGTGATCCATGGTGAGAAATGTTCGGGTATCAGTTCAGCAATAAAAGATCGTGGAACGATAACACGTTCGTCCACATAAAAATTATACGTACCCAACCACGCTTCGTTGGTAATGTAAGAAGCAGGAACGCGGTCAGTCGCGCGGCGTTCGATGACGCGGATAACGGCATCAATCTCGTCAGACAAAAGTTTGGCATCCAAAAACGGATCGATTTTATCAAGTGGCAAACTGAGCGTATGCAAAATCAAATAGGCAGCTTCATCTAAAGCATTGGCGCTACCGTGGCCAAAAAAAAGCTTTTCTTTGTTGAAGCGCGTTACGGCGTAGCGCAGTAAATCGCGAATTGTAATGAAGGTGGTGGCGGGTGTGGTCATGTAAAAAGTCCTCGTGCGCAAATTAAGTCAGCAAATTTTCTAATGTGCGACGGTAAATATTTTTAAGTGGATCGATATATTGCACTTCGATGTGCTCGTCGATCTTATGGATACTGGCGTTGGGTGGGCCAAATTCGACGACTTGCGGGCAGATTTTGGTGATAAAGCGACCATCAGAGGTACCACCAGTCGTGGATAATTCAGTTTCAATGCCGGTTTCGGCACGGATTGCGTCCGCTAATGCATCGCTGAGATTGCCTTTAGGCGTCAGGAATGGATGACCACCGATAGTCCATTTCAGTTCATAGTTCAACTGATGTTTATCAAGTATGGCGTGCACTCGTTGTTGTAAGCTTTCTGCGGTGCTGGCGGTGCAAAACCGGAAATTAAAATCAATCACTGCTTCGCCTGGAATGACATTTGAAGCACCGGTGCCCGAGTGTATGTTCGACATTTGCCATGATGTTGGGAGGTAATACTCATTACCGTGATCCCAGACTTCTGCCACTAATTCTGCCATGGCAGGCGCGAAGGCATGAATTGGATTTTTGGCTAACTGTGGGTAGGCGATATGACCTTGGACGCCTTTGACCGTCAATTTGCCTGACATCGTGCCGCGGCGACCGTTCTTGATCGTGTCGCCCAAGGCGTCCACCGATGTCGGTTCGCCGACAATGCAATAATCCAGTTGCTCACCACGTGCTTTCAGTAAATCACAAACGACCACGGTGCCATCTGTTGCGGGGCCTTCTTCATCGCTCGTGATCAGAAAACCAATCGAACCATTGTGCGCTGGATGCGCCGCAATGAATTCTTCACTGGCGACCACAAATGCAGCGATTGACGTTTTCATATCCGCGGCACCGCGACCGAATAGTTTACCTTCACGATGAGTAGGCGTGAAGGGGGCCGATTGCCATTGGTTAATCGGGCCTGTTGGTACGACGTCTGTGTGACCCGCAAAAACGACTAAAGGCTGCGCCGTTCCTCTTCGTGCCCAAAGATTGGTAACGTCGCCTGATTGAATGGTTTCACACTTAAAGCCTAGTGGTTCCAGGAGTGAAATTAAGGTTCGTTGACAGCCTTTATCTTCGGGGGTAACCGAGTCAAGGGAAATTAATTGCTCTGTCAGGGCTAGCGTTTTACTCATTTTTTTTGTTCAAAAATTGTTTGAAACTGATTCGCTGAAAAACCAACCGAAACATGCTTCAAATTGTTGGTACCGTTGATCTGCAAAACCGGACGTTTTACCAAAGACGGATTATTAAGGATGAGTGATATTGCAGAAGAACTCTCTGCTGCAGAGGCTTTTTGCTCATCTGATAGTGCGCGCCAGGTGGTCCCTTTGCGATTGATGAGGATTTCCAAAGGAACGTGCTGCAGCCAGTTTTCTACCGTTGCCTGATCCAATCCCTGTTTTTTAAAATCATGAAAATCAAAATCCAGGCCTTGCTCTTGAAGCCAGACCCGGGATTTTTTGACTGTATCGCAATTTGGAATACCAAAGACAGTAATTTTATCGGACATTGTTTGTTTCTTTTAGTGCGTTATTTAACTAAGTGAAAAAGTTCACTGGATATACCCAGTTCATGTTTTAGCTACAATAATTCTGCATAAAAGTAGCCTGAACATAAAAGTAGCTTATACATTAAGGGTGAATTCAGTAAACGAGGCCTCTTCTTTTGCATCTGGTTCGGGTTCTTCTATTGGAGCTGGATTGCCTGACGCTTCATTGTTGAGCAACCACATTAAGTTGTTCGCCGAATCTGCGTTGGATAATCCTTCTTCCTTCGTAATTAAGCCTTCTCTGATCAGATTCATCAGTGCGCGCTCAAATGTTTGTGAACCAGGTGATAAGCTTTTTTCAATCGCTTCTTTAATTTGGAAAATATCACCTTGCTCAATTAACTCGGATACATAACGTGTGTTGAGCATAATTTCGACTGCTGGACAACGACCACCATCGACTGATCGTATCAAGCGTTGCGAAATAATCGCACGTACAGACGACGCCAAATCTAAGAGCAGGGCAGTGCGGTGTTCCATCGGGAAAAAGCTGATGATACGATTTAAAGCCTGATAACTATTATTGGCATGCAGGGTGGCGAGCACCAAGTGCCCGGACTGAGCGTAAGCAATCGCCGCAATCATGGTTTCTAAATCACGAATTTCGCCAATTAAAATGCAGTCAGGTGCCTGCCGCAAAGAGTTCTTCAAGGCCGTTTTCAGGCTTTCAGAATCGGTACCAATTTCGCGCTGATTGACGATCGATTTTTTGCTGCGGAATAAATATTCAATCGGATCTTCTAAGGTCAGAATATGGCCGGTCTTAACTTCATTGCGATAATCTAACATTGAGGCAATGGTGGTCGATTTGCCCGACCCGGTGGAACCAACCACGAGAATTAACCCCCGCTTTTCCATAATGAGTTCGGGCATGATTGGTGGCAAATTCAGCGTTTCTAATCGCGGAATATCGCCAGGAATGAAGCGAAATACCGCAGAAATAGAACCACGTTGCCGGAATGCTGACAAACGGAAGCGCCCAATACCGGCAGCGCCTATGCCGATATTGAGTTCATTTTCACGCTGCAGAACCTCCATGTGTTCGGCCGAAACAACTTCATTAAGCAATGAAAAGATGTTTACCTGATCCATTTTTTGCTGATTAATTGGTATTAAATTGCCGTTAATCTTCAAATGAACCGGAGAATTCATCGCGAAAAACATGTCTGAAGCACGCTTTTCTTTCATTAGTTGGAATAAACGCTCCATTGCTGCCATGACGCTTCCTTTGCAATCCAAAAACTATCTGTTCTATTCAACTGTCTCAACCGGGCAATTTCCGATTACATTACTAGTGCTTAATTTATTAATTAAGCGCCGCGTAGCAGTTCGTTAATACTTGTTTTGGAACGGGTCTGAGCGTCTACACGCTTCACAATGACTGCGCAATACAAACTATATTTGCCGTCAGCAGAAGGTAAATTGCCAGACACAACAACCGAGCCCGATGGGACGCGACCATAAGTCACTTCACCAGTAGCGCGGTCGTAAATCTTAGTGGATTGACCGATGTAGACGCCCATAGAAATAACGGAATTTTCTTCCACGATCACACCTTCGACGATTTCAGAGCGAGCGCCAATAAAGCAGTTATCTTCAATAATTGTTGGGTTGGCTTGCATCGGTTCTAAGACGCCACCAATCCCTACGCCGCCGGATAAATGTACATTTTTACCAATTTGCGCGCATGAACCCACAGTCGCCCAGGTATCTACCATTGCGCCTTCATCGACGTACGCGCCAATATTGACATACGACGGCATCAAAATCACATTTTTTGCGATAAAGCTGCCACGGCGCGCAACCGCTGGTGGGACAACACGGAAACCACCTTTGGCAAAATCTTCCGCTGTGTAATTAGCAAATTTTGTCGGAACTTTATCAAAAAATTGCATATGGTCACCTGACGGCATGCAGATGTTATCTTCAAGACGGAAAGATAATAGAACTGCCTTCTTTATCCACTGATTGACATGCCAATTACCATCGATTTTTTGCGCCACGCGTAAGCTGCCGCTATCGAGTTCGCTGAGTACATGGGCGACCGCTTCACGAATTTCTGCTGGCGCAGATTTTGGAGAAAAATTAGCACGATCTTCCCACGCTTGTTCGATGATTTGCTGTAATTGTTGAGTCATGTTGAGTCTTCTAAAATAGGAGTAAAAATAAATTATTTCATGCGTTATTTAATCAATTATTTATTCAATTATTTATTCAATTATTTATTCAATTATTTATTCAATTAACTTATTGATTATTGCTTAATTGACTACTTACTTGACTACTTACTTGACTACTTAATTGACTACTTAATTGACTACGTAATTGATTGCTCAGACCAAGCTGTTAAGCGTTGATCCGTGTCTGTTTTAGCAAAATGTTCACATGGCGCTTTTGGCGTCTGCTGGCAAGTAATAGCGGGCTTATTGTGCCACTACTGCGATAGCATGCTGAAAATTTTGCGAATGGCAATTCCCCTTAAACAGCAAGAGTAGACTTTTTAAAAATACCTTATAGCCTCTGTTGCCGTGCTTGTTTTATGATAATTCTTTGCAAAATTGGACAATACGGATTGCCGCTTCAAGGCATTCATCCACTTCTGCGACTAGCGCCATCCGAATGCGATTTTGACCAGGATTGATGCCATGTGCTTCACGGGCCAGATAACTACCGGGAAGTACCGTGACATGATATTTTTCATACAATTGCTTTGCAAATTCCGTGTCGCTAATCCCGTTTAGGTGGTCGACTTTAGCCCATAAATAAAACGCGGCGTCTGGTAAGTCAACCTCTAAAACTTCTTGCAGTAGCGGTGTGATTTGGGAAAATTTCTGAATGTACTTGGCGCGATTTTCCTCTACATGTACCTCATCATTCCAAGCAAGAACTGACGCCGCTTGAATCACTGGACTCATTGCACTGCCATGATAGGTGCGATACAACAAGAAATTTTTAATAATCTCGGCGTCGCCTGCTACAAATCCAGAACGCATTCCGGGAACATTAGAGCGTTTAGATAAGCTTGATAGGGTAATCAAACGTGAGTAGGTTGGTCGGCCTAGCATTTGAGCTGCTTGCAGGCTGCCTAAAGGCGCTTCGGATTTGAAGTAAATTTCTGAATAACATTCGTCGGCAGCGATAACAAAGCCATAACGATCTGATAGTTCAAATAACTCACGCCAGTCTTCAAGACTTAAGACCGAGCCTGTTGGATTGCCTGGTGAACAGATAAAAAGCAACTGAACACGTTTCCAAATGTCTTCAGGGATACTCTTATAATCTGGCGCAAAGTTGCGTAGCGGGTCTGAATTGGCGAAATAGGGTTCGGCACCGGAAAGGTATGCTGCACCTTCGTATATTTGATAAAACGGATTAGGGCATAGAACTAATGGCGGAAGTACTGACTTCTCCGTATTGATCACCGTTTGTGCAATCGCGAATAAGGCCTCACGTGATCCATTGACTGGCAAAATTTGTGTTGCCGCGTCGGGCGCGGGAATGTTGTAGCGACGGGCAAGCCAGTGTGAAATAGAGCTGCGCAGTGCGTCAGATCCTGCTGTGGCTGGATAGCTGGCAAGTCCATCCAGATTGGCGATTAATGCCTGCTTAATAAATTCTGGTGTTGGATGTTTAGGCTCGCCAATCCCTAAGCTGATAGCTCTCAATGAACGATTCGGCTCAATTTCGGCAAATAAACGCTTTAATTTCTCGAAAGGGTAAGGTTGTAACTTTGCAAGATGGGGATGAAAAGCCATTTTTATTTTCTGTCTTTTTTCTACTGTGGTCTATTTGTGCATTTTTTTAGCAAGCAATGGATGCGGCATGGCGCATCCGTCCGCTGCCTGCAACATTATATCTCTACCGAGATTCTTGCGATAAAGGCTTTATGATATTTTCTGTAGATTCTTAAGAACGGCACTCATCGGTCATCATTGTTGCTTCGTCTTCGCATCTAAGATCTGGAGAAGTAAAAAAGTCAGTTGATGCATTTTTTTCATCTGCCTATTTTGTGTCAGGCGATGCCAGTGCGACCGAAAAGTACTTACAAGCAGATACAAATAGAGTGAAAAGCTTTACAACTGGCGGCTGTTGTCGATTTTTTTGATCGTTTACTATATGGACTAATTTCGTTGCCCGTGGCTTGCTTGAGTTAAAATTGCGCCTACGTTGCATCGTTATCTCAACTGCAGGTTATTTTGATGACGTTTTTTTGCGATTTTTAGTGTAGCTGAGTTGTGAAGCTTATAAAAATTGATTTAAATACAAGAGGATTGTGTGAGAAAGATGAATAAATTAAAAATCTTGTTGGCAGGCTCCTTGGTCGGCATGGTCGTTGTTGGTTGCGGCGGCACGTCCAGCGCGCAAATTGGCGGTACGCTTACAGGTTTGTCGGGTGGTACGACAGTGCAATTGTTAAATAACGGGGCTAATCCGCTGACGATGAGTGCCAATGGCTTTTTTGCGTTTTCGACGTCGATCCAATCTGGTAGTACCTACAATGTCTCTGTTGGGACGCAACCGATTGGTGAAACTTGCTCGGTAACAAATGGTACTGGTACGGTATCGTCGAACGGTGCGGCAGTGACAAATGTTGCGGTCAGTTGTGTTGCTAATATCGGTAGTAACAACGTTGTTTTTGGTGCTGTCTCCGGCTTGCCAACGGGCGGTTCTGTTCAATTAGCCAATGGCGCTGATAAGTTAACACTCAATGTAAATGGCGCATTTGCGTTCCCAACAGCAGTCGCTGTGGGTGGAAGTTATGCCGTTTCCATCGTTAGTACCTCGACAGGTCTGAAATGCACTTTGGGCAATGCAACTGGAACAATTCCGGCAACTGGGTCGATTACAGCAATAGTGGTTTCCTGCCAGTAAATAATGGGTGGATTGGCTCGTCGTCACGATGATTGGCCGTTGCTTAGTGATTGGATGTTGCAATAAAAATACTGGTAAAATTTTATTAACTAAATTAAAAATGTTGCCTTGACATCTCATTGTTTGCTAAAGATATTCGCAAGCTGACCAAATTTTTGGTCAGCTTTTTTCTTATGGAAACGGTTAAGGGCTGATATCGTACAGATCCTGCAAAAAAGTTTAATCCTGTTTAAGTGGTTTATCTTCGTATCGTAGCCCGAGTTGGTCGTGCTTTGGATTTGGTTTAAGCAGGGTTTTATAGAAGCTTTTAGGGCGTGTTTTGAGGGGTGTTGGGAAGTCAAAATATGAAAATATTTCCACGTATTATTGCTAAACGATATTTTTAAGTGAACCATCGAATGCAATATTTTTATATTTTGTTATGGGATGCACCATCGTAATATCAAAATTTTGCTGATCAAATGGTATGATGCCAAGTTACTAGCCTGGGCTCTATCGTAGATTCATTACCTTGGTGGTGAATGTAGATAGATATGATTGCAAAAGATAATTAAAATTCATTAAGTGCGATTAACTTCTATTAAACTGTCGGGATTCAAGTCGTTTGTTGATCCCACTCATTTTCAGGTTCCGGGTCAGCTCGTCGGCGTTGTCGGGCCGAATGGCTGTGGAAAATCCAACATCATCGATGCGGTGCGCTGGGTGCTGGGCGAATCTAAAGCGTCGGAGTTGCGTGGTGAATCTATGCAAGACGTTATTTTCAACGGTTCTACGCACAGAAAACCTGCCGGGCGGTCTTCGGTTGAGTTGGTTTTTGATAATAGCTTAGGTAAGGCGGCTGGGCAGTGGAGCCAATATGGTGAAATTGCCGTAAAGCGAACGCTAACCCGAGACGGCACTTCCACCTACTATATTAACGGGCAACCAGTTCGCCGTCGCGATATTCAGGATATTTTCCTTGGGACAGGCTTAGGCCCACGTGCCTATGCGATTATTGGTCAGGGCATGATTTCGCGCATTATTGAGGCGCGTCCTGAAGAACTACGTATTTTCCTGGAAGAAGCTGCTGGGGTTTCTCGCTACAAAGAACGTCGCCGCGAAACTGAAAATCGCATCCATGACACACATGAAAATTTAGTGCGTGTCGATGATATCTTGCGCGAACTCAATAGCAATCTTGAAAAATTGGAAGCGCAGGCAGTTGTCGCGAATAAATTCCATGAATTACAATCTGATCAGGAAGAGAAACAAAAGTTACTCTGGTTATTACGTAAAAATGAAGCTGCTAACGAACAGCAAAAGCATTTCGCAGAAATTGAAAAAACACAGCTCGATCTGGAAGAGCATACCGCCAAATTGCGGCACATTGAATTAGAACTAGAACAGATGCGCCAGGCACATTACGCTGTCGGCGATCGTATGCATCAGGCGCAAGGTCATTTGTATCAGACAAATGCAGAGATCGGTAGCCTTGAAGCGCAAATTAAATTCGTGATTGAATCACGCTCTCGCTTGCAATCACAATTGCATTCGTTGACGGCGCAGCGTGATCAATGGCAGAGCCAAAGTCATCACTTGCAAGACGAGCTCGCAGAGGCAGAAATTCACGTAGAAGAGCTGGCAATGCACGCTGAACAGGCTGTTGAGATTGCTCATTCTCATGCTGATACGTTGCCTGCGTTGGAGCAAGTTTGGCGCGAGTCGCAGTTGAAGACTACTGAATCACGAGCCAAAATCATGCAGATGCAGCAGCAAATTGAACTTGAGTCTGCGCATCAACGCAATGCATCAAACATCCTTAATTCTCTGGCTGCGCGTAAAGATCGGCTTTTACAAGAGAAGCAAGGTCTTGCGTTGCCAGATTCTAGTCATCTGGAGAATCTGGCTTTCCAGCTCGAAGAGAAGAAACAGGTTCTGGAAGAGCTGGTAATGCAGCTTGAAGAAGCGCAAGAGCGCTTACCGACGCTGGAAGATGAACGCAAACAAGCGCAGGTGCAAGTCAATCAAGACACGGCAGAACTGGCGCAATTAGAAGCCCGTTTGCTGGCGTTAAAGCAATTACAAGAAAAAGTTCAAACCCAAGGTAAAGTGCAACCTTGGCTGGAAAAACATGAGCTGGGTAGTTTGCCTAAGCTATGGCAGAAATTACATATTGAAGCCGGCTGGGAAACTGCGCTCGAATCTGTGTTGCGTGAGCGTACGGCCTCGTTGGAAATGTCCAATCTGGATTGGGCAAAAGCTTTTTTCAATGACGCTCCACCCGCGAAACTGGCCGTTTATAGTCCACAGATTTCTGCCGGACAACCAGCGCCTGTTGCCGGCCTAAAACCATTCATCAGCTTATTGCAATTGAATGATGCAGGCGTGCGCAGCCTCATGCAAGACTGGTTGCATCAAGTTTATGTGGCGGAAGATGTAACGTCGGCTTTTGTTGACCGTATTAAATTACCTGCCGGTGCCTCGTTTGTGACTAAACAGGGACATGTCATTTCCCGTTCTAGCGTGCGGTTTTATGCGTCGGATTCGGAACAGGATGGTGTCTTAGGTCGTCAACAAGAAATTGAAAACATTGGTAAACAGGTTCGTGCCAAACAACTGCTCGCAGATGAAGCAAAATCACGTGCAGTCAGAGCAGAATCTTTATATACACAGTCGTCACAACAACTGCAAGAATTGCGTCAGCGCGTTTCGACCTTAACCCAAACCAATCACAGTTTGCAGATTGAATACATGAAGCTTGCTGAGGTGCAAACGCGCTTTAATCAGCGTAGCTCGCAAATTGGCAATGATTTGACGGAGATCGCTGCGCAGGAAGCGGAACAGCAACAAATTCGTGCTGAGTCCGAACAAAAATTTGAGCAACTCGACATTGAGTTGGCTGAATTGCAGGAATCGCACGAGGATGGCCAAACGGCGTATCTGGAAAAAGAACAGCATTTAAATACAGCACGTCAGCGCTTGCGTGAGCTTGAATTGGCCGCGCAAGAAGCGGCTTTCGCAGAAAAATCTCATCGCAGCAAAATGGATGAGATGCGGCGCAATATTGCTACGGCATTGGAACAATCTGCACAGTTGTTCGCTAGTATGCAGCAAGGTCAACTTGAACTCGAATCAATGAATGACCAGGCTGCACAAGCAGGGTTGCAAGATTTGCTCGACAAACGAAGCGAGCAGGAACGTGCTTTGGCCGATGCGCGACACGAGTTGGATCAGTTGACCCAACAACTTCGTCAATTTGAAGATAACAAATCTCAAACTGAGCGAGGATTGCAACCACAGCGCGACCGCATTGTTGAATTGCAGCTAAAAGAACAAGCCGCCCGTCTTGCACAAGAACAGTATGCAGAGCAATTGCGCAATTTCGACGTTGACGAACAGAAGCTCTCTGAAAAACTTCATGCTGATTTAAAACCATCGTATTTACAGGGCGAAGTAACGCGTCTCACTAATGCGATCACTGCATTGGGTGCAGTGAACATGGCGGCATTGGATGAACTCGCGCAGGCGAAGGAAAGAAAAACCTTCCTTGATTCGCAACATGCCGATCTGACCGAGGCGATCACGACGCTGCAGGATGCAATTCATAAAATTGATATCGAGACGCGCGCGTTGTTGCAAGATACGTTTGATAAAGTTAATCATCATTTTGCAGAGCTGTTCCCGATTTTATTTGGTGGTGGTCAGGCTAAATTGATCATGACGGGCGATGAAATTCTGGATTCTGGCGTGCAGGTGATGGCACAACCTCCAGGCAAAAAGAATGCAACGATTCATTTGTTGTCGGGTGGCGAAAAAGCACTTACTGCCACCGCTTTGGTTTTTTCTATGTTTCAGCTCAATCCTGCGCCATTTTGCTTGCTCGATGAGGTTGATGCACCGTTGGATGATTCTAATACCGAACGTTTCTGCAAAATGGTAAAACGGATGTCATCTAATACCCAATTTTTATTTATCTCCCACAACAAAATTGCAATGGAAATGGCGCAACAATTAATTGGCGTTACCATGCAAGAGCAGGGGGTTTCCCGAATAGTGGCAGTAGACATGGAGTCTGCTGTCAATTTTGCTACTGAGGTTCAAGCGGCATGACAGATTTTCAATTAAGTTTATTAATCGCTGGCGGCACGTCTCTCGTTGGCGTCGTTATCTTCAATAAATGGCAGGAATATAAGGCAAAGAAAACAGTAGAAAATGCCTTTTCAGACGGACATGACGATGTCTTGCTTAATCCCGACGTCCCTACAACGCAGAGATATGAGCCAACTTTCGATGATGCTGATCCAGTCGTAGAATCAGGCAGGGAAAAGGATACGCCATCAGCTTCGTTTGAAGAAAATGATGATATCGCTGAACATCACGCCAGTATTTCTGCTTCGGCTCATGATGCACATGAGCCTGCTCCTTCCGAAATTAACGCGCCAGTGGAAACTGCCGCTGCGCCAGTCGCTCCATTGCGTGAATTGCCAGTTGATGAGTTAATTGACTGCATTATCCCTTTGGAGTTTGACACGCCAATTCGTGGTGAGAAAATTTTAACTGAAATAGCTGAACTCAAATATGTCGGTAAGAAGCCCGTGCATTTTATTGGCCAGAATGACGCTGGCGGGCAAGATGTTATAGCCACCGGTGGCGCCTATACGACTCTGTTTGCTGGCATTCAAATGGTGAGTCGTAGTGGTCCTTTGAATGAACTTGAGTATTCTGAGTTCGTGATGAAGTTGCGAGCGATTGCCGATAATCTGAATGCGCATCCAGACGTACCAGATATGAGTAAAGTGATTTTACATGCGCGCGAACTGCATCACTTCGTTGTTGAACACGATGCTCAGTTGAGCGTCAATATCGCTGCGAACGGTGCCCCGTGGGCTTTAAATACCCTGCTGGCAGCATTAGAAAAAATGGGGTTTGATCAGCGCCCAGACGGACGTTTGATGATGCCAGATGGCGATGGCGGTAGCTTATTTACCTTATCAACCAATGCTGCAGTGAGTGAGACGATGACTTCACGCCTGACCTTACTGTTGGACGTTCCCTGCGTTGCACCTTCACGGAATAGTTTTGGTGCGATGGCGGCGTGCGCGAGGTCTTTGGCGACACGTCTGAGTGGGACGGTCGTTGATGATGGTAATCAACCGATTTCTAAGGCGGCTTTGGATGAAATCGCTGGTCAGGTGAATGAGTTTTATAGTGCGATGGCCGAAGCCCAGATTCCTGCTGGCTCTTTGCGCGCCCAACGTCTGTTTAGTTAAGCTGGTTGTCGTTTCATGCAGAATGATTTGTTTAGTGAGATCGCGGTGACTGATGTCGCCAGCGTTATCACACCAGAAGCACAACGTGCTGCTATCCTGCGCACTGAACTCGAGCGCCATAGCCACGCCTATTATGTGTTGGACGCGCCCACGATTCCCGATGGCGAATACGATAAGCTCTTTCTAGAGCTTCAACAGCTAGAGGAGCAGTTTCCTGCATTAAGAACGCCTGACTCACCAACTCTCCGAGTCGGCGGCGCGCCATTAGCAGAGTTTGGGCAGGTACAACATGCCGTACCAATGCTGTCTTTAAACAATGCCTTTGAAGACGCTGATATTCAGGCGTTCGATCGTCGCATCAGCGAGGGTTTAGAAGCTGGTTCGCACGCTTCGCCTCAGATTGACTATGCGATTGACCTCAAATTTGACGGCCTGGCGATCAATTTACGTTACGTCAACGGCGTATTTACGCAAGCCGCAACGCGGGGCGACGGTTTTGTTGGCGAGGATGTGACTGAGAATATACGAACAGTTCGCAGTATCCCTTTACGTTTAAACACGCCAAAACCGCCTGCAATTCTCGATATACGTGGTGAAGTATTGATGTTTAAAAGCGATTTTGCGCGTTTAAATCAACGACAACGTGATGCTGGCTCCAAGGAATTCGCCAACCCTCGTAACGCGGCTGCTGGAAGCTTGCGTCAACTTGATTCAAAAGTGACGGCGCAGCGACATTTACGCTTTTTTGCCTACGGCATTGGTTTGCTCGAAGGAGCGCCATTACCAGAGTCGCATCGCGCGCTGTTAGATTGGTATCAATCTATGGGCGTTCCGGTCTGCGATGAAAATGCAGTCGTTCAAGGTGCAGATGGTTTATTGAATTTCTATCGCGCGATTCAAGTCAAACGCTCAACGCTGGCATACGAAATTGACGGCGTCGTTTATAAAGTCAATGATTTCGCGCAGCAGGAAGAGTTGGGGTTTGTTTCCCGCGCGCCGCGTTTTGCAATTGCGCATAAGTTTCCTGCTGAAGAGGCGCTGACGATTGTGCAAGGAATCGATATTCAGGTTGGGCGTACCGGCGCTTTGACGCCAGTCGCGCGCTTGGCGCCCGTGTTTGTTGGTGGCGTTACTATCACGAATGCGACCTTGCATAATGAGGATGAGATTCGACGCAAAGACGTGCGTATTGGTGATACTGTCATTGTGCGCCGTGCGGGGGATGTGATCCCTGAAGTACTGGCGGTCGTGTTAGAGCGTCGGCCTGAGCCAGCACCTGCTGCATTCGAGATGCTGAAAAATTGTCCGGTATGCGGCTCGCATGTCGTGCGCGAAGTGGGTGAGGCAATCGCCCGATGCACTGGCGGTTGGTTTTGTTCTGCTCAGCGTAAAGAGGCGTTGCGTCATTTTGCGGCACGTAAAATGATGGATATCGATGGCCTCGGTGAGCGGTATATTGAGAATCTGGTCGAATTCGATTACGTGCGTGGCATTGCAGATTTATATAAATTGACCCTCAGCGATTTATTGGAAATGAAACGTCGCGCCGACGAACGCGAAGGTGTCATTCCCGAAACCGTCCAACAAGGCAAAATCGCGACAAAATGGGCAGAAAACCTGATTCTCGCGATTGATAATAGCAAACGGCCTCCGATCGAGCGGTTTTTGTTTGCATTAGGAATACGTCATGTGGGTGAGTCTACGGCGAAAACGGTGGCAGAGTGGTTGGGGTCATTGGCGTTAATTCGTCGCGCGCCGCTTAGTTTATTTCTTGTCTTACCAGATATTGGTCCGGCAGTTGCAGAGGCAATTGCAGACTTCTTTATCGAGGAAAAAAATCAACAGGCACTCGATGAGTTGTTGTTGGCTGGTGTCGCACCTCAAGGCGAACATCCACCGAGCGCGAAATTGAGTCAGCAACTGGAAACTTCCGTGTTACTGTCTGCGTTGTCTATTCCTAAATTAACAGCCACGCGTTGTAAACAATTGCAGGAACGAGGCGTTACATTAGCGAGTTTGGCTGCCATTGCTGATGATGGGTTCGTTCAACTTGGCTTGCCGGCTGATGTGAACCTCGCATTGCGCGAGTGGTTATCGGTGGCAAACAACAAAGCGCAGTTAAATCAGTTGGATTATTTAAGAAAAATGCTACTGGAGCAAATGCCGGAAGCGCTTGCTAATGAAGGATTGTTAGCTGGTAAAACCTTTGTATTGACTGGTACATTGCCAAGCTTGAGTCGTGAGCAAGCCAGTGCCTTGATCGAAGCAGCAGGCGGCAAAGTTGCCGGTTCAGTCTCTAAGAAGACCAGTTATGTCGTCGCAGGGGACGAGGCAGGTAGTAAATTGCTCAAAGCCCAAGAATTAGGTGTTTCAATATTAACGGAAGCAGAGTTGCTTCAAATTGTCGTCGGAGCTTGAAAAAATGAGAAAAATTAAAAAAGCGGTATTCCCGGTAGCTGGTTTAGGGAGTCGATTCCTGCCTGCAACAAAGGCGCAACCTAAAGAAATGTTGCCTATCGTTGACAAGCCATTGATTCAATATGCTGTCGAAGAAGCTGTCGAGGCGGGTATTACTGAGATGGTATTTATTACTGGTCGAAATAAACGCGCTATCGAGGACCATTTCGATAAAGCCTACGAATTAGAGAGCGAGCTGGAAGCCGCTGGCAAAGAAGCATTGCTCGATTTGGTGCGTAATGTTATTCCTAAAAATATTAACTGCATCTACATTCGTCAGCCAGCTGCCTTAGGTTTGGGACACGCTGTTTTGTGCGCCCGCCCAGTTATTGGCGATGACCCTTTTGCCGTTTTGTTGGCGGACGATTTAATGGATGCCGATCCTGGTACATCGTCCGTTATGGCGCAAATGGCAAGGCAGTATGAGCAAGAGGGCGGCAGTATCATCGCTGTGCAGGACGTGCCACGTGAGTTCACGCGCCAGTACGGTATTGTGAGTGGCGCCGCATATAAGGATCGTCTTGAACGCGTGCAAGCGATTGTTGAGAAGCCGATGCCTGATGTTGCACCGTCCACTCTGGCAGTTGTCGGGCGCTATATCTTATCAGGTCGTATTTTTTCCTATCTGGAAAATTTAGGTAAAGGTTCAGGTGGTGAAATCCAATTGACTGATGGGATCGCCGCCATGTTGAAAGACTTTCCGGTCTACGCATATCGGTCTGAAGCGACGCGTTACGACTGCGGCTCTAAATTGGGTTATTTAAAGGCGAGTGTGGCGCTGGGTTTAAAGCATAAAGAAACGGCCGCTGAATTTGCTGAATATTTGAATTCGTTGAAATAAAATTCTCCGTGAATGAATCAATGATTCAGTCACTCAGCCAATCAAAAAAGATGTTGCGAGCTCCGATCATGACTGAAATATGTATTGATTGGAAAACATAAAGTTCGCTATTACCGCGGCCATATTTTTTTTAAAAATCTGGCCGCGTTTTCGTGTTACTCCGTGGTTGATTTGTCGCCGCTCAAAGAATTAACGAGCTGGACCGCACTGTTTTTAGAAGGAGATTAAATTGATACACCCTATTTTAAAAATGGGCGATCCACGCCTTTTGCGTGTTGCGAAGCAGGTTGCTACATTTGATACGCCTGAATTGCATCAATTGATTTCTGATATGTTCGACACCATGCGGGCAGTCAATGGTGCAGGTTTAGCTGCGCCACAAATTGGTGTTGATCTCCAACTAGTCATTTTCGGTTTTAAAAGTAATCCTCGCTATCCGGATGCTCCTGTCGTGCCTGAGACGGTGCTGATTAATCCCGTCCTGACACCTTTGTCAGATGCGGTTGAAGAAGGCTGGGAAGGCTGCTTGTCCGTCCCCGGGATGCGTGGTCAGGTTCCGCGTTGGTTTGCATTGCGTTACGAGGGCTTTGATCAATTTGGCAGCCCAATTCGACGTGAGGTCGAAGGTTTTCATGCTCGCGTAGTCCAGCATGAATGCGACCATTTGAATGGCATTTTATATCCGATGCGAATTAAAGATATGACGCAGTTTGGATTTACTGATGTCCTGTTTCCTGAGCTCACAGCGGATGATGATGACTAAGGCAAACAATATACTGGGGTAGGTATTTAATTTTGTCCTTATATCGCCTTGATAAAACAGGACTTTTGATAAAAAAGAGGGGGAGTATATAAGTCTCCCCCTTTTTTTATTCCGATTGAAGAAATTTAGCTAAGTTAAGGCGATTAAGGCGATTAACTAACCGTTATTTCTCATTGAGCATCTATTTTGCTATTGATACTTAAAACATTTCATCTTCACGCAAATAACGCCATTGCCCCTCGGGTAAATTACCGAGTCTGACTTTGCCAATGCGCACCCGCTTTAAGCCTAGTACTTTTAAGCCAACCATTTCGCACATGCGACGGATTTGACGTTTTTTCCCTTCGCGCAAAATGAAATTTAACTGGTCATCATTTTGCCAACTCACTTTTGCCGGCAATAATTTTTTGCCGTCTAAGCTTAAACCATGATTTAAGCGACGCAGATCCTGGTCTGGTAATTTACCGCCGCCTGCATAAGCGACTCGCACAAGGTATTCCTTTTCTACGACCGTATTTTCACCAATAAGATGTTTGGCGACCCGGCCATCTTGGGTTAATACAAGCAAGCCGACCGAGTCAATGTCGAGGCGTCCGGCTGGTACCAGGCTGCGTAATTGGGTTGGATGAAAAGCGGTGTCTACGGCGTCCTCAGACCAACGATTTTCCGGTTTAATCAAAGCAACGGCAGGTGTGTAACCATCTTCTGCCTGGCCGCTCACATAGCCGACTGGCTTGTTGATAAGGATGGTGACACGTTTGGATTGCTCTGCAGCAGCTTGGCGCTCTACAGTTACTTTTTGATGGGGAAGCACTTTACTACCTAATTCGTCAATCACTTTGCCATCGACGCGCACCCAGCCACGTGCGATCCATTCATCGGCTTCGCGGCGTGAGCATAATCCTAGTTCGGACATACGTTTTGAGAGTCGTACTAATTCTGTCATTTTTTTATTATCTGGTCGTAAGCTTGAAATTATTGATTGCAATAAATTTCAAAAAAAATTAAAAGGCCTTGGGCGTGCGAGCTTACATCTTAAACTCTGAGTGCATCAAGTAAATCTGTTTCAAATTGAATTTGTGTGCGCGCACCTTGGAGAGCCGCGCCATCCACAATGAAAACGTCTTCTACACGTTCACCAAGTGTCATAATTTTGGCTGTATGAAGGTTGATTTTGTACTTCGTTAATACTTCGGCGATCACATAAAGTAGACCGTTTCGATCATTGGCGGAAATAGAGAGCAGGTAAAATTGCCCTTTATCGTCTGGCCGTAGGTCAACCGTGGGCACAATGGGGAAACTGCGAGACATTCTCGACAAACGACCTCTGTTTGGTGGTGATAACGGCGTTTGTTTTGCTAAAACGGCGCTTAATTCGTGCTCAACGAGGTTGATAATGTCGCGATATTGGTGCGCAAAAGTTGGTTCTGTTACCATGAAAGTATCGAGTGCATAACCATTTTTGCTGGTATGAATTTTCGCATCTAGAATACCAAAATTCTTACTGTCAAAATAATTGCAAATACGTGCAAATAAATCAGCTTGATCCTTGACATATACCGTGACTTGCAGTCCCTCGCCAATAGGAGCAAGCCGGCATTTTACAACTGGAATAGTGCTATCAATTTTGTCGTGCAGAACTCGGGTTTGCCATGCGATATCGGATGCATCATGACGTAAAAAATAGGCGACGTCGAGTTGCTGCCAGAATTTTTCATGCGCGTTTGGTGCGATGCCGATCAGACGCAGTGCTTTGAGTGCCTCTTCCTGGCGATTCTTTAGTTCGCGGTCTTTGGATGGGGTTTCGCCGCCGAGCACCCGCAGGGTCATTCGGTATAAATCCTCTAGCAGCTTGCCTTTCCAGCCGTTCCATACTTTTGGGCTGGTGCCGCGAATATCTGAGACGGTGAGTAAATAAAGCGCAGTCAGATGGCGTTCATCTTTGACTGTTTTAGCAAATTCTTTAACAACGTCAGGATCGGAAAGATCTTGCTTCTGAGCGACGTGTGACATCGTTAAATGATTTTGCACGAGGAAGACAACTAACTCAGAATTGGCACGTGTTAAGCCATGGTCGTAGCAAAATTTCTTCGCATCTGCCATACCCAGGATTGAGTGATCACCACCGCGCCCCTTGGCAATATCATGAAACAATGCGGCGATGTAAAGCACCCACGGTTGCGTAAAATTTGCCATTAGCTGGCTGCAAAATGGGTATTCGTGCGCGTGTTCTGGCATCGTAAAACGGCGCAGGTTTCGCACTACCATTAAAATGTGCTGGTCTACCGTGTAAGCATGGAATAAGTCATGCTGCATCTGCCCGATAATGCGTCGGAAATTAGGCAAATAACGACCCAGAATACTCATCTGATTCATGCGACGCAAGGCGTGTGTGATACCTTGAGGAGACTGTAAAATCTGCAAAAATAAAGAGCGATTAAAGATATCGTGTCTGAATTCGGCATCCATCAACAAACGCGCATGCCACAAGGCGCGTGAGGTTCTGGCAGTCATTCCTTTCAATTCTTTATGCTTCGCGAGCAACAAGAAAATTTCAAGAAGTGCAGAGGGTGTCGATTCAAAGGTCTCGTCACGCGCGATGTCGATAAAGCCATTTACTTCATTGAAGCGCTCATTAATCGGCCGCGGTACTGAAGGTTGCGGAAACAGTACTGCTTCAATATTTTGCAGCAAAATTTGATTTAGTTGCGTTACCGCCTTGGCGGCCCAGTAATACCTTTGCATCAAATATTCGCTGGCACGTCGAGATTCTGTTGTTTTAAATCCGAAGGATTCCGCGATTGGTGTCTGCACGTCGAAAATCAATCGATCTTCACGTCGACCAGCGTGAATGTGAAGACGGATGCGAATATCCTTGAAAGCACGTTCATTACGCTTGAGTTGTCTTGCTTCGGTGTCGGTAATTAATCCACGATCAGCCAATTCTCGCCACGAGTTACCTAAATTGGCAGCTTTTGCGACCCATAAAATGACCTGCAAGTCACGCAGACCGCCGGGACTTTCTTTGCAGTTAGGCTCCAGACTATACGGCGTATCTTCGTACTTTACGTGCCGTTGTTGTAATTCCAGGAGTTTTTCCTGGAAAAATTTCTGCGGATTCAATGCCTCTGTATATCGCTCTTGTAATTCCCAGAACAACTTACGACTGCCCGTAATCAATCGTGCTTCCAGTAAGCTGGTTTGCACAGTGATATCTGTGGCTGATTCTTGTAGGCATTCATCAACGGTTCTGATGCTATGTCCAATATCTAGGCCGATATCCCAAAACAACTGTACCAAATTTTCGAGCTTTTCTTTTTCTTCGTGATCAGGCGCTTGATGTAGCAGAATCAATACATCAACATCCGATTGCGGAAAAAGTTCACCGCGCCCGTAACCACCAACGGCGACTAAAGAATACTCTTTGGGAAGCTTAAAGTATTTCCATACTTTTTCGAGAACATGATCAACGTTTTTGCACAACTCGCGCAGCAACTGCTCTGCCTTATGTTGCTTGTTGAAGTCATCAATAGCTGCCGCCTGACGTGACTTTATTTCTTCTTTAAATACGAGTGCGGGCGCGGGCATTGTCCGAGTTTAACCGTGATTGATTGTAATAAAGTCGGGGATTGCTGGGTAACCATCCGACAATGTCAATACTTCATAACCAGTTTCGGTAACTAAGACGGTATGCTCCCATTGCGCTGACAGGCTGCGATCTTTAGTGCGAATCGTCCAGCCATCACCCATTTCACGGATTTCACGGCGACCTGCATTAATCATAGGTTCAACGGTGAAAATCATACCTGCTTCCAGGCGTTCCATTGTGCCAGGTTTGCCGTAGTGCATCACTTGTGGTGCTTCGTGGAAAATTTTACCGATTCCATGGCCACAAAATTCACGAACGACGCTATAGCCGGCTTTTTCTGCGTGTTGCTGGATCACATGACCAATATCGCCCAAGTGTGCGCCAGGTTTAATTTTAGCGATGCCTAACCACATACACTCGTAAGTGATTTCGCTCAGTCGCTTACTGAGAATGGAGGGCTCTCCAACGAGGAACATCCGGCTAGTGTCACCGTGATAACCATTTTTAATAACGGTAATATCTAAATTGACAGAGTCGCCGCTTTTTAATACTTTATCGCCGGGAATGCCGTGGCAAATCACATCATTGACTGATGTGCAAATTGCTTTCGGGTAAGGCGTATAGCCGGGAGGGCAATAATTTAACGGTGCGGGAATAGTATCTTGAACATTTGTCATGTATTCATGGCATAAACGGTCTAATTCGCCCGTTGTGACGCCAACTTTCACAAATGGCGTGATGTAATCAAGTACTTCAGATGCTAACTTACCGGCAATGCGCATTCCTGCGATGTCTTCGGCGTTTTTAATTGAGATGGATTCCATAGTTCTTTTTCTTGGTGACTGCGGCGGGTCGACTTGATCATCTAAAAAGCGAAACTTGTTCAGTCTGTTCAGTCAGTAGACGTCGCCAGATATAAAAATTGCCAAAGGCTACTAGAAACAGAATTATAGACGAGGAAGTGACTCGCCGCAGTGTTCGGTGAAACTTCTTACTTGAGAAAATCTATACTTTCATAGTAGAATAGATGGTTAGCTTGTAAATGAACGTAAATTTCAATGCAAGTTGAAAGTAAGTTAATTAAATTCTTATCAATCGAATCCGGTCGAAAAGGGTGTCTTCAGATGCGTTATCTCAAGATCACTGGCTGGATTCAAGACCTAACCCTGGAGTTATTATGTCTGTAACAATGCGTGAAATGCTGGAAGCTGGTGTGCACTTTGGTCACCAAACTCGTTTTTGGAATCCAAAAATGGCACCGTACATTTTCGGTCACCGCAACAAGATTCATATCGTTAACCTGGAAAAGACTTTGTCTATGTACCAGGAAGCGATGAAGTACATCCGTCAATTGTCCGCTAATCGCGGCACAGTATTGTTGGTTGGTACTAAACGTCAATCCCGTGAAATCATCGCTGCTGAAGCTCAACGCGCAGGTATGCCTTTCGTTGATCAACGTTGGTTGGGCGGTATGTTGACAAACTTCAAGACAGTAAAAACTTCGATCAAGCGTTTGAAAGAAATGGAAGCTTCTGTTGAAGATGGTTCAGTTGAAAAATTGTCCAAAAAAGAAGCATTGATGTTCCAACGCGAAATGATCAAACTGCAAAAATCGATCGGCGGCATTAAAGATATGGGCGGCATCCCTGATGCAATTTTCGTGGTTGACGTTGGTTACCACAAAGGTGCAATCACTGAAGCGGCTAAATTAGGTATTCCAGTGATCGGTGTAGTTGATACTAACCATTCCCCAGAAGGTGTTGCTTACATCATTCCAGGTAATGATGATTCTTCTAAAGCGATCTCTTTGTACGCTCGTGGTGTAGCTGACGCGATTCTCGAAGGCCGCGCAAATGCGGTTAACGAAGTTCTGGAAGCTGTTAAACCAGGTTCTGATGAGTTTGTAGAAGTTGAGCAAGCGTAATAGTTTGTTCAGGTAAATTAGTGTTGATCTGCCTTGGTGGGCCAACACAAAAAATGGGGCAACTGTCGTTCGCCCTTTTTTTTAAACAAAATTTGATGATTGTGCTTTTTGGCACTACTGAATTAGGAGAATGACATGGCAGCGATTACAGCAGCTTTGGTTGGTGCTTTGCGCGCTAAGACTGATGCGCCAATGATGGAATGCAAAAAAGCTTTGACAGAAGCTGATGGCGATATGGATCGTGCAGAAGAGATTTTGCGCGTTAAATTGGGTAGCAAAGCTTCTAAAGCAGCTTCTCGCGTTACCGCAGAAGGCGTAGTTGCTTCTTATATCTCTGGCAACGTTGGTGCATTGATTGAAGTCAACTGCGAAACAGACTTTGTTACTAAAAATGACGATTTCCTGGCGATGGCAAATACAGTGGCTAAATTGGTCGCTGAACACAATCCAGCAGATATCGCTGCATTGGGTGCTTTGCCACTCGAAGGCAAAACAGTTGAAGAAGTTCGCGCAGCTTTGGTTGGTAAAATCGGCGAAAACATGTCTTTCCGTCGCTTTGCCCGTTTTGAGACACCATCTAAACTGGTTTCTTATCTGCATGGCACACGTATCGGCGTTATCGTTGAATTCGATGGTGCTGATGAACAAGTTGGTAAAGATGTAGCGATGCACATTGCTGCAATGAAACCAGTTTCATTATCTACTGAGCAAGTTCCAGCTGAATTGATCGCGAAAGAGCGCTCAGTTGCTGAACAAAAAGCTGCAGAGTCTGGCAAGCCAGCTGACATCGTTGCAAAAATGGTAGAAGGCTCTGTTCAGAAGTTCTTGAAAGAAGTGTCCTTGTTCAATCAGCCTTTCGTTAAAAACGACAAGCAAACAGTGGAACAAATGTTGAAGGCAGTTGATTCATCTGTTAAATCTTTCACGATGTACGTTGTCGGCGAAGGCATTGAAAAGAAAGTGGATGATTTTGCTGCAGAAGTTGCTGCACAAGTTGCAGCAGCAAAACAAGCATAATCAGGCGTTATATAAAACGGGCCGAAAGGCCCGTTTTTTTAAGCTCGCGTAGAGTGGCGCTCTTGGTTTGTTTTTAAGCTCGATGTTTGATCTTATTTGCTTAGTGTGATTTGCTTTATTTATTTATTTGTTTATTTTTTCCGCAATAAAATCGGGAATTTATTCCTAAGATTGCATAAATAAATCAAATTGCATTGATGTATTTATTGTTTTTACTTAACTTTCCAGAAGGAGTCCTATCATGACAAAACCTGCTTACAAGCGCGTGCTCTTGAAGCTCTCTGGCGAAGCCTTGATGGGTGATGACCCGTTCGGCATTAATCGCGCTACCATTGAACGGATGGTGGCTGACGTAGCAGAAGTTTCCCGTTTAGGTGTCGAGCTGGCCATCGTCATTGGTGGTGGCAATATTTTCCGTGGTGTTGCTCCTGGAGCGCAGGGAATGGATCGCGCAACAGCTGATTACATGGGGATGCTCGCAACGGTAATGAACTCACTGGCATTGGCTGATGCGATGCGTCAGATTGGTATTACTGCCCGTGTGATGTCGGCAATTGCCATTGATCAAGTTGTTGAGCCCTATGTTCGTCCAAAAGCGTTGCAGTATTTGGAGGAAGGCAAGGTTGTTGTGTTTGCAGCTGGAACGGGTAATCCATTTTTTACGACGGATACGGCAGCTGCCTTGCGCGGTTCTGAGATTGGGGCTGAAATCGTCTTGAAAGCAACGAAAGTAGATGGCGTTTACACTGCCGATCCGAAAAAAGATGCTAATGCAACACGTTTTGCGACGATTTCGTTTGATGAAGCGATTTCTCGGCATTTGCAGGTGATGGATGCGACTGCATTTGCCTTGTGTCGCGATCAAAAATTGCCGATCAAAGTATTCTCTATCGTTAAGCCTGGTGCATTAAAGAATGTCATCATGGGTGCTGACGAGGGTACGCTTGTCCACGTATAATGCAGCGTTTCTGAAGCAATGATTTAATTTTGATAAGGGTCTTCTGAATATGAAGACTCTGCATTGATGTACTGGAGGACAGAATGGCAGTAGCAGACGTTAAAAAAAATAGTGAACAAAGAATGCAAAAGTCGATTGAGACTTTGAAGGCTGACTTAGCCAAAGTGCGTACGGGTCGTGCCCATACCGGCATACTTGACCATGTGATGGTAGATTATTATGGTTCGCCAACAAATATCACCCAAGTAGCGAATGTAACTTTGATCGATGCACGTACCATCGGTGTTCAGCCATGGGAAAAGAAAATGCTGAACGCGATTGAAAAAGCAATTCGTGATTCCGATTTAGGTCTGAATCCATCAAGTCAAGGCGAGATGATTCGTGTTCCAACCCCACCATTGACGGAAGAGCGTCGTAAAGAAATGGTGAAATTGGTTAAAACGGAAGGTGAGGGCGCGAAGATCGCGGTTCGTAACATTCGCCGCGATGCCAATGAGACCCTGAAGAAGATGCTCAAAGATAAAGAATGTTCAGAAGATGATGAGCGTCGCGCACAAGATGACGTTCAAAAATTGACTGATAAATTTGTCGCGGAAGTTGATAAGCTGTTACTGGAAAAAGAAAAAGAAGTCTTGACGGTATAGTTTTCGTTATTCTTTTGAAAATAGCATACTCTGGTATTGTTTTGTGCAAGCAAGCACTGCAAATCGGCCAGCGAAAAACGCACCTCCTTGCAATTTAGAGCCAATCTTTTTTGCAAGGTGTGTGTTTTGTTTTTTGTAAGTTCGATTTTGTGAATGTCTTTTG
The DNA here is from genome assembly GCF_049340285.1 of Undibacterium sp. SXout20W. Lineage (NCBI taxonomy): Bacteria > Pseudomonadati > Pseudomonadota > Betaproteobacteria > Burkholderiales > Oxalobacteraceae > Undibacterium > Undibacterium sp. SXout20W. Next base: position 31,371 of record NZ_JBMPPH010000034.1, read on the forward strand.
CCGCAGCGATATTATTGGTGCGATGGTTTAATTCGCTATATGGTCACTGTCAATTTCTCGCTGATACTCGCTAAATCTCGCTGAATTCGCTGATTTTTATCTCATAAAGTATCGTATTTTCGAGCGTTGAGTAGTGATCCATTGACCTGTATTTGCTTTTTTCTTGTTGATCCACTTTTTAAGTGATGTGTTGATTGACTTAACACTTCCGATAACGACCCGATAGAAAGTCATTGATGCTACGAACTCGCATTATTACTGCTCTGATTCTTCTGGCGATCCTATTGCCTGTCCTTTATTCCGGAAATTTTGTCGCGTTTTCCGTCGTTGTCATCGCTTTTTTTGCAGCGGCAATTTGGGAATGCCAGCGTTTATTTAAAAAGCCTGCGCCGGTCGTTATGGCGGTTATTTGGACGGTCTTTTTTAGCTATCTGTTATTTCATCTCGAGAGTTTTTCGACACCGTTATTATTTGCATTGTGCGTAGCGTTTTGGTTATTGCGCCTTGCACCGCTTCTGGCAAAGGGTTTGCCTGGTTTTGGTTTTTCCAATGGTCTGCTTAGCACGTTGTACGGAATTGCTATATTTGGGTGCTTTATCGCGATTGCGGTGTTATTCAAAATCTCACCGCTTTATTTGCTCTCTGTGATGGTCATTGTGTGGATTGCTGACATAGGGGCCTACTTTGCCGGAAAAGCGTTTGGTAAGCATAAACTCGCTCCATCAATCTCCCCGGGTAAATCGTGGGAAGGTGCGATCGGCGGTTGGTTGGCGGTACTGATCATCGCTGCGATGACTTCATTCGTTCCTCAATTGCACGATACCTTTGCTGTGCAATTATTTGCGCGCAAAGGATGGTTGATTGGCGGCTTACTTCTAAGCCTGATTTCTGCTGCAAGCGTTGTCGGAGATCTGTTCGAATCCATGTTAAAGCGACGTGCTGGCATGAAAGATAGTAGTAATTTACTGCCAGGACATGGTGGTGTGCTTGACAGAATTGATGCGCTAATTCCGGTATTACCATTAGCAATCCTTTTAGATTTATGGCGTTAGTCTCATGAACAACAAGAATAGGTCGAGTAATTCGATGAATAATAGCCAGCAACAACGAGTGTGTATTTTAGGATCTACTGGGTCCATTGGTGTTTCTACACTTGATGTTATTGCGCGTCATCCAGATCGTTATAGTGTGTATGCATTAACAGTGCATACGCAGATAGAAAAATTAGCTGAGCAATGTGCCCGGTTCCATCCTAAAGTTGTGGTTGTCGGATCAGCTTCTGCAGCAGATGGTTTGCGTCAATTGTTGTTGCATGCAGGTCTTCAAGACATACAGATTGAATTTGGCCCGCAAGCCTTGTGTGATGTTGCTTCATCCGCTGAGTGCGATAGTGTGATGGCCGCTATTGTAGGTGCCGCAGGTTTGCCTGCAGCTCTGGCGGCAGCACGTGCTGGCAAGAAAGTGTTACTGGCAAATAAAGAAGCTTTGGTCATGTCCGGTAGTCTGTTCATGGATGCAATTAAATCAAGTGGTGCGGCACTGTTACCTATTGATAGTGAGCACAATGCGATTTTCCAGTGCCTTCCGCGTCATTTTGATGGAAAGCCGGATCAACATGGTGTTCGCAAAATTTTGCTGACCGCTTCTGGTGGCCCATTCTTACACAGAGATGTGGCAACCTTGAATTCGGTGACGCCAGAGCAGGCGGTTGCGCACCCAAATTGGGTAATGGGACGTAAAATTTCGATTGATTCTGCCACCATGATGAACAAAGGCTTAGAGGTCATCGAGGCGCATTGGTTATTTTCTGTGCCTTCAGAGCGAATCGAAGTCGTGATTCACCCACAGAGCGTGATCCATTCCATGGTGTCGTATAACGATGGTTCTGTGCTGGCACAGCTTGGAAATCCTGACATGCGAACGCCAATTGCTTATGGTTTAGCATATCCTGAACGCATCGATTCAGGCGTTGACGCGTTGGATTTGGTCAAAGTGGGTAAGCTCAATTTTGAGGCGCCAGACTTTAATCGCTTCCCTTGCTTGCGTTTGGCGTACGAGGCGCTTGAGGTGGGGGAATCTGCACCGACAATACTGAACGCCAGCAATGAAATTGCAGTGCAGGCATTTTTAGATGGAAAAATAGGTTTTAATTTGATTTCTAAATTAATCGAACAATGCCTCAATAAAATGCCGGTAACTCAAGTCTCTGATCTGGAAGGCATTTTGTCGATCGATGCTGAAGCACGAAGTGTAGCTAATAGTTTGATCAAAAAATGAAATTACTCCAGACAATCCTTGCTTTTTTGGTTGCATTAGGTGCCTTAGTAACTATTCATGAATTTGGCCATTACCTTGCTGCCAGATTGTGTGGGGTCAAGGTACTGCGCTTTTCTGTCGGTATGGGAAAGGTGATTTTTTCTCGCAAATTCGGCAAAGATCAGACTGAATGGGCAATATCAATGCTGCCATTGGGTGGTTACGTCAAGATGTTGGATCGACGAGATCTCGGTGATGAGCCAATTGCTAGCGAAGATTTGCCCAGGGAGTTTTGTCGTCAATCTGTATGGAAGCGTATTGCGATCGTTGCTGCGGGACCGATCGCTAACTTTCTACTGGCAATTTTTTTGTATGCAGCACTGTTTTTACATGGCATTCCTGAACCAATTGCCAAAATCAGAGTCCCATCTGTTAATTCTATTGCTTATGAGGTTGGTTTAAGGCACGGCGATGAAATTTTGAGTGTGAATGGTAAGGCCATTCACAGTTGGGGTGATGCGCAGTGGGAGTTGATGCAGAGTGCGTTGGCGAAGAAAACGGCAGAGCTTGTGGTGACACGTGTGACTGATGGTGATGCGCCAGTGCCACCACAAAAACTGCAACGGGTAGTTGATCTTCCTCTGCAACGATTGAGTGCCAAAGATCTTGAAACTGATTTTCTGACGCCGCTTGGTTTTTCGTTGGCCCGTCCGCCTGCTGTATTGGGTGAAATTCTGGAAGGTGGTCGAGGGCAATTAGCGGGCCTAAAGAAGGGTGATCGCATCTTAACTGTCAATGGCGAAAAAGTGCTTGATGGCTTGGCATTCACTGAAAAAGTAAATGCATCGGCGGCGGTGCCGTTAAGATTGCGCGTTCAGCGTCAAGGTGCAGAATTAGATATGACGGCCACACCGGAATTAGAGAATATTGACGGCGTGAAGCTTGGACGACTTAAGGTGCAGTTATTGCTGGCGCCAGAAATGACGCTAATTCAGACTGGCGCGATAGAATCTTTGTGGAAAGCGAGCCAAAAGACCTGGGATACCAGTCTTATGAGCTTTAGCATGCTAGGAAAGATGTTGAGTGGGGAGGTCTCGTTAAAGAATGTTACAGGTCCTTTAACGATCGCTGATTATGCGGGAAAAACATCAAGATCTGGCCTGATAAGCTATCTCAGTTTCATGGCATTGATCAGTATTAGTCTTGGCGTGATGAATTTGCTGCCTATTCCTGTGTTGGATGGCGGGCATTTGTTGTATTATTCGCTGGAAGTTTTGACAGGGAAACCTGTATCGGAACGTTTTGGCGAAATTGCGCAACGTGCAGGTTTGGCATTGTTGATGGCAATTATGGCAGTAGCTTTTTTTAATGACATCGTCAGACTAATGTCATAATAGTCGGCTTGATGATAAAAACTCATTCCAGATAGCAATATTGAGAGTATTGAAAGAACTTTATACCCAATGAAATTACATATCGAGCATTTCACTTTGCCAAATTTTCGTCGTCATTCAGTGGCTTTGGCTGCTTTGGCTTTATGTTCTGGCAGCGCATTCGCGATCCAACCATTTACAGTAAAAGATATTCGTGTAGAAGGTCTGCAGAGAACTGAAGCCGGTACTGTATTTAGCTATTTACCCGTAAAAGTCGGCGAAGTATTCGATGATGCGAAAAGTACTACTGCTATTAAGTCACTCTATGCGACTGGTTTTTTTAAAGACATTCAGATTGAAGAGCAAGGTGGCGTCCTTGTCGTTTTATTAGAAGAGCGCCCGACTATTGCAGGTGTTGAGTTCACTGGTACCAAAGAATTTGAAAAAGACGCTCTCATCAAGGCATTGAAAGATATTGGAATTGGTGAGTCAAAGATTTTTGATAAAGCGACTGTCGATCGCGCTGAGCAAGAACTGAAAAAGCAATATTTGTCCAAGGGTTTGTATGGGATGCAAATCACGACAACGATCACGCCCATTGAGCGAAATCGCGTCAAGGTGCTTTTTGCTGTGGATGAAGGTGATATTGCTAAAATTGCACAAATCAAAATTATCGGGAATAAAGCTTTTTCTGATGGCGAATTACGCGATGTGATGGCGCTCAATACGCCGACATGGTTTTCTTGGTACACAAAAGCAGATCAATATTCTAAGCAGAAATTGTCTGGCGATATCGAGGCTATCCGGTCGTTCTATCAGAATCGCGGCTATATCGAGATGCAAATTCTCTCTAGTCAAATTGCTATTACGACGGATAAAAAAGAGATTTACATCACAATCAATCTGGTTGAGGGTGAGAAATACACCGTCTCTGACATTAAGTTGGAAGGTGACATGTTTGGACGTGAGGAAGAGTTAGCGTCACTGATGTTGCTCAAGAAAAACGATGTTTATAGCGCTGCTCGCTTAACAGAGAGCACCAAGCGTATTACTGATCGTTTAGGTAATTTTGGTTACGCGTTTGCCAATGTCAACGCCAACCCAATTATCAATAAAGAAAAGAAAGAAGTGGCATTTACCGTTGCTGTTGATCCAGGTAAGCGTGTTTATGTACGCCGGATTAATCTTGCTGGTAATACGCGAACCAGAGATGAAGTTATTCGCCGCGAGTTCCGTCAATTTGAAGGATCTTGGTATGACGGTGAGAAAATTAAAGCGTCGCGTGACCGTGTTGAACGCCTGAGCTACTTCAGTGATGTTAAATTGGAAACGCCAGAAGTCGCAACGAGTGCTGATCAAGTTGATGTGAGCTTGAGTGTGACTGAGAAACCTACGGGGAATTTGACGTTTGGTGCAGGCTACTCCAATGCTGAAAAGTTAACCCTGACTGGCTCAATCTCCCAGGCGAATGCATTTGGTAGTGGTGACACTATTGGTATCGAAATGAATACCAGCAGAATTAACAGAACAATTGCCTTATCCCACTTCGACCCTTATTTTACCGACGATGGTATTAGTCGTAGCATGGATGTCTATTTAAGAACGACGCGTCCGACGATTGGTAGTTATGGCGATTTTAAAGTACAAACTACAGGTGGTAACATTCGCTTTGGCGTCCCGTTTTCAGAAGTTGATACCGTTTTCTTTGGTATTGGCGCAGAACGAACCGTCGTTGATACATTTTACTTAAGTAGCCCTGCGCGTTATCTTAAATATGTTGCAACATATGGTAGTAACGTGTCTAAAGATCCGACTGATCCACTGTATGGTGTAGGTTCGGCAACCACAAATTCGTTCCCGTTCACAGTGGCTTGGCAGCGCGATAGTCGCGATAGTGTGATGACGCCATCGGTTGGTCGTTATCAACGTGCCAACCTTGAGTTGGCTGCGATCGGTAATATGAAATATTATCGGGCAATTTATAACGCTCAGTACTTCAAACCTGTATGGCGCTCCGTGGTGCTTGCATTGAATGGTGAGTTTGACTATGGTCATGGTTTAGGTGGTAATCCATACCCAATTTTCAAAAACTTCTATGCGGGTGGTATCGGATCTGTGCGTGGTTTTGAACCTTCAACCCTTGGCACTAAAGATCCAAATGGAGATTCTTTAGGTGGTGCAAGCCGGGTTATTGGTAATGTAGAATTACAGGTTCCTTTCCCAGGTGCGGATAAATCTTTACGTTGGTTCACTTTCCTTGACGGTGGGCAAGTTTTTGATGAAGGTCAGAAGATGCAATATAAAGATTTGCGTTTTTCCACTGGCGTAGGTATTAGTTGGATTTCACCTGTAGGTCCTTTGAAACTGAGCTTCGGGCATGCTTTAAATGCGAAGCCTGATGATAAGAAACAAACCTTCCAGTTCCAGATGGGTACCGGTTTTTAATTAGCGTCGCCGATGTTTAGCGTGCTTTAGTTCGAGTTACGGAGATTATTTTGATTCAGCATATTACCCCGTCCAAATTGTTTCAACGTTTAATGGTTTGCGCGGCATGTTTTTTCAGCGCCGACCATGTTTTCGCGCAAGACTCGAGAGTCGCAATATTTGATTCTCAGCGTGTGATTCGCGAGTCTGCACCAGCAAAAGCTGCGGAAGCGAAGATTGAGCAAGAGTTTTCAAAGCGAGGAAAAGAGCTGCAAGATATGTCAGCTAAAATTAAGACGATGGCTGAGAAACTGGACAAAGACTCGACTGTATTATCTGAGTCGGATCGCATTAAACGTCAGCGTGAGTTGACTGACTTAGATCAAGATTTTAAACGCAAGCAACGTATTTTCAATGAAGATTTGAGTCAGCGAAAAAATGAAGAAATTGCAGCTTTAGTTGATCGTGCGATCAAAGCAGTAAAGCAAATTGCAGAAGCCGAAAAATATGACATCGTATTGCAAGATGCAGTTTACTCAAACCCACGCGTTGATATTACCGACAAGGTTCTCAAAGCGCTTGCCAAATAAATAATGACCACGACGAGCACTCGGCTGGGAGAATTGGTCGATCGCTTCGGTGGTCAATTAATTGGTTCTCCCGATATAACCGTGATTGGCATTGCGCCTCTGAGCGATGCTGATCACCGGTCTATTACCTTTCTTTCTAATTCAAAATTGCGCAATCAGGCAGCGAGTACAAAAGCCGCAGCGTTGATTGTGACGGCCCTTGACTACGAGTACATTTCCTCTGAATATGCCGGTGCTTGTATTGTTGTGGCGAATCCATATGTCTATTTTGCACGTGCTGCTCAATATTTTGCCTCTTTGGTCGCAATACCAGCAGAACTCGGTGTGCATCCTTCTTCTTGGGTAAGCCCTTATGCTGTGGTGGCAACGTCAGCGAGTATTGGCCCTAATGTCAGCATTGATGCGGAAGCAGTGATAGGCGAAGGTGTTGTGATCAAGGCGGGCACTGTGATAGGACGGGGCGTTAGCGTTGGTGAGAATAGCCTATTACATGCCAACGTGACGATTTACGAACACTGTGTCGTCGGTTCTCAATGCATTATTCATTCTGGTGCGGTCATTGGTGCGGACGGCTTTGGATTTGCCAATGAAAAGGGGCATTGGATAAAGATACCGCAAACGGGACGAGTGGTCATAGGTGACGACGTCGAAATTGGTGCCAATACCAGCATCGACCGTGGTGCACTGGCTGATACCATCATAGAAAATGGCGTCAAGCTCGATAACCAGATTCAAATTGGGCACAACTGCCACATTGGTGAGAATACAGCGATGGCGGGATGCGTTGGCGTTGCTGGTAGTGCAAAAATTGGTAAAAATTGCACCTTTGGTGGTGCGGCCATGGTTCTTGGACATTTGACCATTGTGGATAATGTTCACATTTCATCTGGCAGCATGGTGTCAAGATCCATACTGGAGCCGGGGCAATATACAGGATTCTATCCATTAGCAAAGAACGCAGACTGGGAAAAAACAGCAGCGATCGTCCGAAATCTCTCTGGTATGCGTGAAAAAATTCGCCAACTGGAAAAAACAATCAAAACATTGACTGAAAAAACATCATGAAAAAAACACTGAATATCAACGAAATTAAAGAATATCTCCCGCATCGCTATCCAATGTTATTGGTTGACCGCGTTTTGGATTGGGAAGACGGAAAAACGATCACGGCAATCAAAAACGTGACAGCTAATGAAGAATTTTTTAACGGCCATTTTCCAAACAAACCAGTAATGCCAGGTGTATTGATGATTGAGGCTCTGGCGCAGACTGCGGCGTTGCTTTCTTTCTTGAGTATGGGTCTAAAACCCGACGATAAAACGATCGTGTATTTCTTGGGAATTGACGGCGCGCGGTTCAAACGTCCGGTTGAACCCGGCGATCAATTGAAAATGGAAGTAGAAATTTTGAAGGTGGCACGCGGTATCTGGAAATACAAAGCTAAAGGTACGGTTGATGGTCAACTTGCATTAGAGGGTGAGTTGATGTGTACCATGCGTACTATCGATGACGATGTGGAGAAATAATGTTGATCCATCCAAGCGCGCTGATTGATCCAAAGGCAAATCTCGACAGTTCTGTTGAGGTCGGACCTTACGCAATTATTGGTCCTCATGTCAGTATAGGAGCTGGTACCAAAGTTGGCCCGCATGTCGTGATCGATGGTCATACGACAATAGGAAAAGAGAATAATTTCCATGCCTTTTCTTCTATCGGCGGACCACCGCAAGATAAAAAATATGCTGGTGAAGTAACGTATCTGGAGATGGGTGATCGCAATTTGGTGCGTGAATTTTGTACATTTAATTGTGGCACGGTGCAAGACCGAGGTGTGACTCGCATCGGTAGTGATAATTGGTTTTTGGCTTATGTGCATATTGCTCACGATTGCACGGTCGGCTGCAACACAATTTTCTCTAATAATGCTGCCCTGGCAGGTCATGTGGAAATTGGTGATTGGGTCATTATGAGTGGGTTTTCTGCCGTACATCAATTTTGCAAAATTGGTGCGCACGCATTTGTCGGTATGAATACAAGCTTAACGCAAGATGTGCCGCCATTTGTTTTGTTGTCTGGTAATCCCGCGGTGGCGCACGGCGTCAATCTCGAGGGTTTAAAACGCCGCGGTTTCGATCGTGAGCAATTAAATGCAATTCGCCAAGCGTATAAGACCTTGTACAAGTCAGGCTTGACCTTGGATGAAGCTAAAACAGCTTTGGATCAGCAAATTGCAAGTCAGACGGACGATGTCGCCCTGCATGTGAAGTCAATGCGCAGCTTCCTTGATACCTCAACGCGTGGCATCGTCCGCTAAGTTATCTATGTCATCTTCTCGCCAATCAAATATTGCGATGGTCGCCGGTGAAACGTCCGGCGATATGCTAGCAGCACGTTTGTTGTCCGGGCTGCGTCCGCGGTTGCCTGAGGCGCGCATGCACGGTATCGGTGGGTCGCACATGGCTGAGCATGGATTTGTCAGCGACTGGCCAATGGAGAAGTTATCGGTACGCGGAATATTTGAAGTACTTGTACATTATCGAGAAATTAGCGGGATTCGTAAGCAATTGACTGAAAATTTGCTGGAAGAAAAACCAGACGTTTTTATTGGAGTCGATGCGCCGGATTTTAATCTCGACATGGAAATCAAGCTGAAGCAAGCAGGGATTCCAACAATTCATTACATCAGTCCATCAATTTGGGCTTGGCGTGGTGGTCGTATTAAAAAAATTGCCGCTGCGGTGTCGCATATGCTCGTGGTGTTCCCATTTGAGGAGCAGATTTACCGTGATGCAGGCATTCCGGCAACTTATGTCGGACATCCCCTGGCGCAAGTTATCCCTTTGGAAATCGATACACAGGCGGCACGTGAAGAATTAGGGCTTGATCCTCGTTTTAAGGTGGTGGCAATATTGCCTGGAAGTAGGATTTCAGAAATCAAGTACAACACGGAAGCTTTTATTCGTACTGCAAAGATTTTGCTCGAGCGAGACCCACATTTGCAAATCGTTGTGCCAATGGCAGGTAATAAACAAAGAAGTTATTACATCAAGTTGGTGGTTGCGGCAAAACTCGAAGGTGTTCCAGTCTTGTTGATCGATGGTCGTTCACACACAGCGATTGCTGCTGCTGACGCCGTTTTGGTTGCTTCCGGAACCGCATCATTGGAAGTAGCTTTGTTTAAAAAGCCAATGGTTATTGCTTACAAAATGATGGAGGCATCTTGGCAGATATTGAAGCATATGGGCTATCAGCCATGGATAGGCCTACCGAATATTCTTGAACGAGAATTTGTAGTGCCAGAATTTTTACAGTCAGCAGCGACGCCATTGGCGATGGCTGATGCTCTCTGGCAGCAGTTGAATGATGATGTTTTGCAGAAAAATTTAAAAGATAGATTTACTGAAATGCATCATACTTTATTACGTGATACCGCCAACGTTTCATCGCAAGCCGTGCTTGATGTGATAGCCCGGCATCGGTCAGCACGATAGAGGATTGATTCGACACCTCGTCGAAGGGTGTATGATCCTGACATCACACAAATTTTTGGCAGCTGAGGCTGCCATTTAACTTTTATCTGGTCTCATTATGTACGTCGACTCTCATTGTCATATTAATTTCCCCGAGCTCGCCGCTCGTATGCCAGAAGTATTGCAAAAAATGACCGAGAATGGTGTCAGCCATGCCTTGTGCGTGTCAGTAGATTTACCTGATTTTCCACAAGTATTAGCATTGGCCGAGCAATATCCGCATATTTTCGCCTCTGTCGGCGTACACCCTGATTATGAAGAAACCCAAGAACCAAGTGCTGAGCAGTTGGTTGAATTAGCGAAGCATCCGAAGATTATTGCGATCGGTGAAACTGGCTTGGATTATTTCAGATTAAAAGGTGACCTAGAGTGGCAAAGGGAGCGCTTTCGTCAACATATCCGTGCTTCACGGATATGTCGCAAACCTTTGATTATTCATACCCGCGCTGCGGCGGAAGACACAATACGTATTTTGCAGGAAGAAGGCGCAGGCGTAGAGCAGGGTGGTGTCGCGGGAGTGATGCATTGTTTTACTGAGTCCCTTGAAGTTGCACAAGCAGCGGTAGCAATGGGATTTTATATTTCGTTTTCAGGCATACTTACCTTTAAGAGTGCCAAAGATTTGCAGGCTGTGGCAAAAGTTTTACCGTTGGATCGAATTTTAATTGAAACCGATTCACCTTATCTGGCGCCGTCTCCTCATCGTGGCAAAGTGAATGAACCTGGGTTTGTGCGTCACGTCGGTGAATTTCTGGCGGATTTAAAAGGAATATCTGTGCAAGAAGTGCAGTCGGTGACGACGCAAAATTTCTTTAACTTGTTTCAGGCTGCGGCATAGAGCAAAGTCGCGCAGAAGCTAGTGGATAGATGGAGATTAAAAGTGAATACAATACATCAGATTATGTCTAAAAATTGTTTACGACGTTCACTGCGATTAATAGTGCTTTACTCTTTTTGTCTGGTCATTCAGAACTTTGCAATGGGTGTTGTCCATGCTGAATCTAGTTCGTATGATGATTTTATCTTTGCAGTTAAATTTGATGATGCAGCTACGGTGAAGTCATTGCTTCAACGCGGTATCGACGTTAATTCTGTAGAGACGTTAAGAGGTGAATCTGCATTGATGGTTGCCATCAGAGAGAAATCGCTCAAGGTAGTTGATGTGCTGTTGAGTTCACCTGAAATTAAATTGGAAGCGCGCGCCCAAAATGGCGATACTGCGTTGATGTTGGCTAGTTATTCAGGAAATACGGTGGTGGTGCAGAAATTGATCACTGCCGGGGCGGAAGTTAATCGTCCGGGTTGGGCGGCCATCCATTACGCGGCAGCAAGTGGGAACGTCGAGACGCTGAATTTGCTTCTCGACAATGCGGCATACATTGATAGTGAGTCGCCAAATAAAACAACACCGTTGATGCTGGCAATTTGGTCGGGGAAATACGACACGGCCAAAGTATTAATTGATGCAGGCGCCGACATACAACTTAAAAATGACGCAGGTATGACAGCGAAGGATTTTGCCAAAGAAGTGGGTAGAAATGATCTTATTTCGTTGTTTAAATAGCAGAAAATTTTGAATTAAGTGCGCCTATTTTGCCCCTGACTTATTTATTTTAATAGCGTCAATTTTTAGAGATTATTCGCTCTTAAGTGAGCTGAAAATATAAACATTTTTTTGCATCGCATCATATTGTGAACAGGTATATCCCTGTGTTAAAGTGCGGGCTTCTTCTTCTTGGAGTTCATTCTGTGGATGGTTATAGTTGTCGATCACACGTCGACCTCAACACGGCAATGTAACCGCAGATTTCCTGCTGCTACCTTGCCATTTGGCGGGTAGTAGTTCTTGCAGCATTCGCTGATTTTCTACCCAGTTTGTTTATGTCGTTCTGATGTTTCGCTGGTCTTCTGGATAGGTGAACTCAGAACAAGTTATCCCAGTGCTGATGACAACATGTCAAAAGCCGAGGAGGTAGGTTGGTGCGTATGAAAAATGTTTTTTTGTTGAAATTTCTGATCAAATGCTCGCAGCAGGGTGGTGCTCATGTTTGAACTCTTCAAACTTCAATCGCGTGATGAGGTAGCCGACGACAAGGGGCCTAATCGCTGGGACTGGGCGCTATTGCCTTTAATCTTAGCATTACTGAGTATTTTTGCATTCGCGGCGATGCAAATGAGTCGGCCTTTCTCGGTCGGCGAAGCGTTGCAAGTTTCTCTCGATCCCTGGTACCTTCCTTACTATTTGCTCAGAACTATTTTGCGCATGTTTACTGCGCTGGGATTTTCTCTTTTATTCAGTTTTGTGTTTGCTGCCATTGCAGTGAAGTACGCTGCTGCGGAAAAAATTATGATCCCAGCGTTGGATATTTTACAGTCGGTACCAATCTTAGGTTTTCAGGCGATTACAATCGCACCTTTTATTGCCTTATTTCCGGGAAATTTACTTGGCGTTGAGTGTGCTGCCATTTTTGCTATCTTTACGTCGCAAGCATGGAATATGGCGTTCAGTCTCTATCAATCAATGCGTACGGTTCCTGCTGAACTGCAAGAAGCTGCGCATATTTTTAGATTGTCTTCCTGGCAGCGTTTCTGGCGACTTGAATTGCCGTTTGCGATGCCTGGCTTGCTCTGGAACATGATGATGTCTATGTCCGGTGGTTGGTTCTTACTCGTGGCGGCTGAAGCGATTTCTGTGGCTGGTCAGGACATCAAATTACCTGGTATTGGTTCGTACATCGCGGTAGCCATCGAAGCCAAAGATGGTTATGCAATTGCGTGGGCAATTGCTGCGATGTTGACGGGCATTCTGCTCTACGATCAATTATTTTTCCGGCCATTATTGGCGTGGGCAGATAAGTTCCGCTTTGAGGAATCGCAGGGCGAAACGGCGCAGCAATCGTGGTTATTGGATTGGATGCGTAATAGTAGTTGGGTGCGTTCGTGGACAGAGAGTTTCTGGGCATTTTTAGGCCGTGGTTTAGGCTGGTTTAGTGTTACTTACGATGGTACTTCTGAACGCGCGTTGAAAAAGCCGATGAGCCCTATGTGGTCCCGTATTTGGGATGGGATACTGACCGTCGTGACCTTCCTCGCAATTTTCCGTCTGATTAGTTTTATTCATAGTGACGTGGGGATGAGTGAAGTAATCCGCGTCTTCGGGCTTGCTACGATTACGCTGATTCGCGTAATGCTCTTGATTGGCCTTGCTTCTTTAGTGTGGGTGCCTATTTCCGTATGGATAGGCTTACGCCCTCAGTACTCGCAAAAAGTCCAGGCAGTGGCACAATTCCTGGCCGCGTTCCCCGTCAATCTGATGTTCCCACTGGTCGTGTTTGTGATGGTGTCGTTAAATCTGACGCCCAACATCTGGCTTAGCCCCTTAATGGTATTTGGTACACAGTGGTATATTTTATTTAACGTCGTGGCAGGTGCTGCTACGATTCCAAATGAGTTGCGGCTGGCTGCGGACAACCTGGGTTTGAAAGGCTGGCTGAAATGGAAGCGCGTTTACCTGCCTGCGATCTTCCCTAGTTATATTACGGGTGCAATCACTGCCAGCGGTGGCTCGTGGAATGCCAGTATTGTGGCGGAATATGTCACGTGGGGTAAAACGACCTTAATCGCTGATGGTTTGGGTAGTTATATCAAGCAAATGACAGAGACGGGTGATTTCCATCGTATCGCTTTGGGTATCGGTGTGATGTGTATTTTCGTGACTTTGTTGAACCGGTTTTTCTGGCGTAAATTGTATTTATTGGCTGAAGATCATATTCGTTAACGAGGTTTTTTTGTTAACGTTATCACTTCCTAGAGTATGCAATCTGTATGTAGTTTGAAGTAGTCTGAAAGAAAAAAAGATGGCTCAAAATTTATTGATAGACCTGCAGCAGGTCGCCAAGTCCTTCAAAGCAACTGACGGCAAATCGCGCCTGATTCTCGATAAAGTCGATTTTCAACTTAAAGAAGGTGAAATCGTCGCTCTGTTAGGTAAATCGGGTTCAGGTAAATCGACATTGTTGCGCATTATGGCAGGCTTAATTCCTGCTGATAAAGGCAAAGTCGCCTACCGTGATAAGGCGATTTTTGGCCCTGTGGCTGGCGTTGCGATGGTGTTCCAGTCGTTTGCCTTGTTCCCTTGGCTCACAGTTCAACAAAATGTGGAATTAGGTTTGGAAGCGCAAGGTGTTCCAGCTGACGAACGTGAAGAGCGTGCTGATGCCGTATTGGAGCTGATTGGTTTGGCCGGTTTCGGTGGCGCGTTGCCGCGCGAATTATCTGGTGGTATGAAACAGCGTGTGGGTATTGCCCGGGCGTTAGTGACCAATCCCGATATTTTGCTGATGGACGAAGCGTTCTCTGCACTGGACGTTCTGACTGGCGAAACACTGCGTAACGACATGTTAGAGTTGTGGGATGAAGACAAAATTTCCACCAAGGGGATATTGATCGTTTCTCACAATATTGAAGAAGCCGTCGTCATGGCTGACCGGATTATTATTTTGTCCAGTGATCCTGGTACGATTCGTTGTGAAGTCAAGATTGATCTGCCACGTCCACGTAATGTGGAATCTGCTGAAGTACGGGCATTGATTGATGAAGTCTACGGTTTGATGACCATGCGGACGACGCATGAACATAGCTCTGAAGTACCGAGCACCAAGCATCTTGGTTATCGCTTGCCAGATACTGACGTTAGCCGTATTGAAGCGATTTTGGATATGGTCGCGGAAGCGCCATATAACGGTCGCGCTGACTTACCGCAATTGGCAGAAGAAGCCGAATTGTCAGATGAAGAATTATTCCCGACTTATGAAGCATTGAGCTTGTTAGGTTTTGCAGTGCTGGAAAAGGGCGATATTATTTTGACGCCGTTAGGCCGTAAATACTTCGAGGCTGAGCAGGCTGAGAAACAGGAGCTCTTTGGTGAACAGTTGTTAATGCACGTACCGTTGGCCGCCCATATTCGCCGTAAACTGGAAGTAGAAGTTAATGGTAGCTTGTCTGAACAACCTTTATTGGAATTGCTGGAAGAATTCCTGAAAGCTGATGAAGCTAAACGGGTGCTGGAAGTGGCGATTGAATGGGGTCGTTATGGTGAAGTCTATGAGTATGATTACCATACTGGTCGCTTGAAGTTGCCTGAAGAGGAAAGTGAAGAGTAATTTATTTGTGGTCGCCATAACCGTTAATGTTGTGGAGACGAAATAATAAAAATGGTAACCCGAAAGGTTGCCATTTTTATGGAAAAAAACAATTTAACGAAGGGTATTTAAAGTTTTTTGGAGCGCGTCTTGTTTTCTACTGCTTTTCATTTATTCATCTTTACTTATCATCGGTATTTTTTACAGGATGAGCAGTGCAAAAAAATACAAGCGATAATATGTTACCGATCGATGGCTCTGAAGCAACTAAAAGCCCTGAGTTTTCCGAAAGTTTCGTTCATACTGATGTATCATTTGACATTAAATCGTCAGTACGCATCTAAAATTAGTCCCGGTTTTTTTTAAGAAAAATGGCATTAGTTCAGGCTGATTATTGGAAAAAAATGAACAAAGAGGGTGACGTTTTCTCTTTTAGGTATCGCTCAGCTTTGCAAGGACAATTGCTCGTTGTTGGTAAGAAATTTGAGTCTGACCAATACGCAGCTATTTTGGCATACGCAGTAGTGCCGTAAAATGGGTACCGTGCTTTTCAATCTAAAATCGCAGATAAAAAGAGCTTGAATGCCGTACTCAAATTTTGAAGAAGGAAAATAATGCGCTTAATTCGTGTGTCTTTAATTCGGTTGTCTTTAATTGGTTTAGCTTTCATTGCATCATTGGCCAGCGCGTCACCCACCAGTCCAGTGAAGGGTATTGATTACATCGCGTTGAAGTTGCCGCAAGAGGCTAAAGCAGCGCCGGGCAAGGTGGAAGTCGTCGAATTTTTTATGTATCACTGCCCGGCCTGTAACGCGACGGAGCCTGATATCGCTGAATGGTTGAAAAAGCAGGGTGATAAAGTAGAATTTCGTCGTATTCACCTACCGTATGATGGCCCCAATGATCCGGAAGCGCATTTATTTTTGACTCTACAGGCGTTAGGCTTGGAGCAATCGATGCACGCTAAGGTGTTAAAGGCGTGGCACATCGATCATTTACGGTTGAAGACGGATGAGGATAATATCGATTGGGCGATAAAAAATGGGATAGACAAAGCGAAATTTGTCGATGCATATAATTCGTTTTCTGTGACAGCAGCAAGAACACGCTTACCAAAACTTGCTGAAAGTTATGAAGTCGATAACACACCTACATTTATTGTGAATGGACGTTATCTGACGAATCCCGTGATTCTTTCTGCCAGTAATCCAAAAATGAACCGCAATGAATTAACTGCGGCAACATTTCAGGTAATTGATGCGTTGGTAGCGAGTGTCTTGAAAGAGCGTTCAAAATAGACTGCAATAGTTACAATCGTATTTAAATAATTTAAATAATTGGCGGATTCAATTTCGAAGTGCAACCACATGTTGATGCGATTGTAACTGCTTCATAAATACTTGGTGCGGCGTTTTGAAGCCGAGACATTTTCTGGGACGATGATTTAAGCTGTTCATCGCCCA
>NZ_JBMPPH010000035.1:0-46744 GCF_049340285.1 Undibacterium sp. SXout20W
CATTACTCAATCCAGTAATGCCACTCACATAATTAGACCCATTCGCAGACACATTTGCATTATGCGCAGACGCCGTTCCTGTGTAGTTCAGGGTTTGTCCGTTGACACCTGTAATAGTTACCTGTCCACTCGTAAGGCTTGTCCCTGCGTCATAAACTTTACCAGCATTAACCACCGCGGTTGCCGCCGTCACGTTCACTGATGTTTGCGATGCTGTGAAGGTATTGTAATTACTTATCAAGGACCCGCTCACGCCAGACAAATTCAGACCTGCGACACTGGCCAGCGCCTGATTACTTTGGACATTACCGGAATTAAGAAGCGTACCGGTTCCAGTCGCAGTAAAGGTCTCGCCATTCACGCCGGCAATCACCAGATTAGAGCCACTAAAACTCGTCGAGCCGTTATAAACTTCCGTGCCAGTTGCGCTAAGGTTGGCAGGAGTAATGTTTAAACTTGCGCCAGTAATGACATCGTTACTGAAAACGCCATTCCCATGCAAGGTATAAGCATAAGGACTTGCATTAACATTTTCACCGGCAACGCGAGTGCCGGACAAATTTGAAATAAGAGTAGCCGCCGTGACGCCAAAGGTATTGCTACCGCTGGTTGTGCTCAGTGTTGTTGGATCTGCAGCTGCCGTATAGGCTGTTTGAAGCGCCGTATTCAGTGACGGATCACTTTGACCGTATACCTTAGAGATTCCAGCAAGCGCCAGATTAAATGTCGGCGCAGTTGCATCTCTGAACATGACCTGTGTACTGCTGCCGCCAGGAATCGTATTGCCACTACCATAAGCGGTGTTAAAGGCAGCATTGAGTGATCCACCAGACAGCCATAGCGTACTGTATCCCGAGTTGAGGTTGCTTAAATTGCCCGTGTTCGCCGCACTACCAGTGTACAAATACAGATTACCTGCGCCTGTATTGGTGACCGTATTTCCACTCAACGGAGTGATCTGGCCGCCGCTTGCAACGCCGGCGCTCAGTTTTTTGCCGGCAATCAAGCTGACGTTGCCAGAACCAGAATTTGCTATTTTGGCCGGTGTTAAATTACCCTGACCATCCGTTGACAGCACGACGTTTCCTGTCCCACTTTGTGTGATAGTAGCACCGGAAGCGGCGGTTAAAATTGCCGTCGACGCAGTCGTTCCATCGCCAGCTGTTACATTGACAGCGCCGGTTGAACTATTCGTGATATTGCTGTTTAATGCAACGCCCGATGCACCCGTTAAACTCGTGCCACCAATCGATTGAATCGTATTATTTGTCGTCAAGGCACCGCTGGCGGTCATATTGACTGTGCCGGCAGTAGTGAGGGTAATCGGCGTACTCAACGTCAGGTCGCCGGTAATATTTGCAGATACATTACCGTTGCCGCTGATGGCGTTGTTAATAATCGTATTGGTTGCTAGCGCAAAATTAAGATTAGCGCCGTTGCTTAACGTGACGGCACCGCTACCGAGCGTTCCGGTTGTGCCACTATTACCGATTTGCAACGTACCGCCATTGACCGCGGTAGTCGTCGTGGCATTCGTCGTACCTGACAAAATAGCCGTGTCACTACCCACTTTTGTGATCGCGAAAGCGCCAGCAATATTATTTGGTAGCCGTAAATTACCTGCGCCAGTACCACCAATTGTGGATGCAGAAGCTAAGGTAACGTTCGTTGCTGTTCCTGCCGCCGCATTGCTGTTGGTCAGCGAACCTGTCGTGCCACCTGATCCAGCTGCACCATAGCCATTGAGTGTCACTGCATTGCTAATACTCAGACCATTGACATCCAGGCTTGCAGTTGACGTCGCGCTGGAGCCAACGGCCACGGCGCTGGTGCTAAAAGCACCCGTGCTACCGGCTTGTAAGGTACCTGCAGTCACCGTTGTGGTTGCCGATGAATACGTATTGGTTCCACTCAACTCACCGATACCGGCGCCAGTTTGACTCACCGTACCAGCGCCACTGATATTGCTGCCGACAACGGATGTACCCGAAGCTTCTGTTAAATTTAAAGCTGAGGTGCTGCTTGCGAGACTCAATGTACTGCCGGCCGCACCAAGTGATCCACCAGTGCCGATATTCAATGTTTTACCCGCTTTAACAGTGGTTGCACCTGCGAATGCGGTACTAGCGCCGGTCAGTGTCAATGCGCCAGCGCCACCTTGAATAAGATTGCCGGAACCAGTAAAAACGGCAGCGTTGGTGTACGCTTCCAATCGATTAAACGCAAGTGTAGCGCCAGATGCGATGTAAATATTATTCATGGTTAAGACTTCAGTATTTGTGCCCGATACTGCAGTTCCATCGCCAACTTGAACATACCCTGCGTTAATGTTCATGGTGTTGGCAATAGAAACACCTGCTCTTACCAATAAACTCCCCCCCCCACCGACATTAATGGTGCCGCCATTTTGAATACCAACACCAAACAGATAACTGGAGTACATACTAATCGCTGCATAACTGCCATTTGCAAGCAGTGTCCCGCTCGTAGCGGGCGTCAAATTCATCGTCACAGGAGCGCCATTGGCGTTCCATAAACCTGCAACAACATCGGTTGCACCACCATTGGTAGTGAACGAGTTAGCGCCATTTCCTACAGGATTACCCGCAAAATTAATTCTGCCACCACCACTGGTACCTGTAAAATTAAACGCGGTATTCCGCCAAAAACCATTAGTCGACACGCTTAACTGAAATATCGACGTGTTGTTTATGTTGACATTGTTTGGACCTACATCCAGATAACTACTATTTGGGTTCAATTGCAGTGTTGAGCTACCTTGCACCGTGTAATTTTGGTAAACATAGGTCGCTGCAGGCGCGGCAGCGACCCATGAATCAAGCGTCAATGTACCGCCGCCATCCATCGTAAAATTATTGGCATTGATCGCACCATCATAGATACTTGCACCAGCTTGCTTCATTGTGACGTTGATACTAGGATAGGTTGCAGAACCTATCCCGCCGGTGCCAGTAATAGTGCCAGTTCCGGTTGCAGTAAGATTGATAGAAGAACCCGTTGTACGCGCGATGAGCGGTGCCAAATTCGAAATGGTAGAGCCGGTGCCTGCATTACTTCCCTGAATACTAATCGTACTAGCCGTACCCCAGGTATCGGTCACCGATGCGGCTGCGCTCATTACCACGCCGTTACCTGTCGTATTGCCACTCGCCTGCGTATTGCTACCGTTGATCGTTATGTTGCCGCCACTTGATGTCAGTGCAGTGGTAAGGCTGAGTCCAGCGACGTTGGCACCGTTCGTCGTCCCTGTAATATTGATGTTGCCGCTTGCGGTGACGCCAGAGCCTCCCAAACTTACTGCATTTGCCCCCATACTACTGCTGGTAGATGCGGCACCGCTTGTGATTGCACCAGTCGAAGCATTAATGGTGCCATTTGTGTTATCAATACTGACGTTTTTACCGGTAATGGTACCCGTTTGTTGCCAAATGGCACTACCGTTGGTAGATTGAATCACGACATTATTTGTGCCAGCTGCAATGTTCGCAGTGACGACAACCGCGTCACCTGCTGCTCCGGACGCACCACCCGCTGTGCTACCTTGAATCGTGACCGTGCTGCTCGCATTGGTGTCAGTGATTGCCGCACCAACATTTACACCGTTACCGATATTACTAGTACTGGTATTCGTATTATTTCCTGTGATGGAGACAGCGCCATTTGCGCTAACGGCTGTACCAATAAAAACACCTTGTGTCGATACTCCGGCAGAATTACCTGCAATCGTCAGATAGCCACTAGAGTTCACTGCTTCCTGCACTTTTACTCCGGATGCACCAGTAGAATTTCCAAATAAATTCACACCGGAAGTGGCAGTAATTGCAGTGCCAGTCAAGGTCAAACCTGCACCAGCTGTCATTGACAATGGGCTAACCGTATTCGGCGCGCTAATAATACCGCCCGATACTGTACCGCCGGTATTATCGATGCTCACATATTTGCCAGCGATCGTGCCTGCTGTCTGGGCTATTTGACTACCATTGCCAGATTGTATAACCACATTATTGGCGTTGGCAGTGGTGCCGACATTGGCGCCAATCGACACCGCATAATCGTTTCCTGAATTGAGTCCTGATGATCCGGCAATCGTGATAACACTATTCGTCAATGTATCTGTCACCGCCTGAGAAATCAGTACACCGTTCGCCGTTGAACTCGCCGTCGCAGAACCTGTAACATTCACTGCGCCACCACTACTACTTAGCGCACTATTGGCCGACACGCCATTAATGCTGGCGGTGGTCGATGTACTTATCCCATCAATATTGAGATTGCCTGTCGCCGCGATACTACCACCGCTTAAACTGATACCAGACACGGCTCCCTGACTACCTGTGCCTGCACCCGTAGTTATCGCGCCTGTATTACTATCAATTGTGCCGTTGGTATTATCAATACTGACGTTTGCGCCCTTAATCGACGCAATCGTCACTGCAGCACCATCAGCGAGACTAATCGAACCTTGATCTGCTTCGATGGCAATATTGCCGGTCGCTTTTAATAATGGAATGGTAGATGTTGATGTGCCTGCCAGAGCAATCGCTACTTGTCCGGCAACACTACCTGATGGAACAGTGGAGCTATTTACTGTGGCAGACCCACTACCTCCGCTTGCACCGAATATTGTCGCATTCGTGGTATAGCTCAATATGCTAATGCCGCTTGGGCCAACAGTTGTCGTACCATTTGCCGTTGGCGAAGCTGCAGCGCCCCAATAATTAGCAAGTACATTCGCATTGGTCGCTGCACTAACCTGCCCGCTTAATACACGCGCAGCAATAGGAGAAGCACTAACGGCGTAGACGGCGCCCGAAGCCGTGGAATTGTACGCAACTTCCACCATATACACCGTATAGGTACCGTTAAGCTCTAAACGGTTAACGGCGTACAAATAATTATTGGTCGTCCAGTTAACAATATCGGTACGCGCTACGTTCGCAGTCACTGTCGATGCGGTAGTTCCATTGGCATTGGTGATCTTCGTCCCGTTGTTCGCCAACGTAAAGGCACTTAAGGGGTTAACACCATTGTATGAACCATTGGTCCCGCCAAAGTTAGCTGTGCTCGCCGGTGCTGTACCTATCACGCTTCCGTTGGTCAAAACACCGTTACTGTTGCCGCCCCCGGCACCTATTTTTCCATTGATGTTGATCGAAGCAGCCGACAAGGGCGTTGTGACAGATGACGTACCGATTTGTACTACATTGGCGGTACTACCCGCTGCATTTTGACCAAAAATATTGATATTGCCCGATGCGGTAACACCGCTGCCTGTCAGCGTTATGCCAGAAGTAAAACTACTTGATCCTATTGCGTTGCCATAGGTAATTGCACCGGTTGAACTATTGATTGTCCCACCAGAGTTGTCGATACTGATATTGCCACCAGTTAACGTCCCGGCTGTTTGCTTAATTTGTCCAAAGTAAGCACCGTTTGACTGAATAAATAAATTATTCGTACCTGCATTGACATTGCCGCCAATAGAGATACTTGCGGCAGTTGGCGAAAGCGATGTACCAATAAGGGTTGTGTTACCCCAACCAGAAATTGCTGCTGTGGTAGTGATCCCCACATTCGCCGTTGAACTACCTGTGATTGACAATGCGCCCGATGATCCAGTCAAAGCACTTGCAATACGTACCCCATCGCCCCCACTTCCAGCATACGTATTACCAACGACATTCAAGGTACTGTTTGTGCCAGCTGTTAATCCGCCGCCTATGTAGACACCATAAATATCTGAATATGCCGCCACATGGGACATTTGCGTACCGTTGATAGATAACGAACTATTGGCGCTTTCGCTCACAGCTCCCAACAAATTAACAGCACGATAAGTACCACTAAATCCAGACAGTGATACGGCCCCGGTAGTCGTCAGCGTAAATCCTGAATTAAGCATCAGGCCATCAGTTCCGTTGGTATCATGCCCTGCACTAATTAAGTTTGAATTACCAACTAGTGACAAATTAGTTCCGCTTGCAGCACTCATCGTACTCGTTGCGCCAATCACAAGACCTGCATAACTTGGTCCGTAATTGACACTGGTAGTTGGATTAACCCCGGTAATAGTACTAGTCAGATTTCGGCTATTCAGATTTGTTGTTGTCAATCCACCATTTAAGACAACACCATCGCCTAAGGACGTGCCGTTAATGGTAATTTGATCAGAAGTGATCACGGGTGTGCCACTAACACCCGTGATTTGCGTGCCAAAAAGTGCGCCACCACCGGTACCAGTTAAGTTAACAAGACCACCGTTAGTGGAAATCGAGCCACTCTGCGTAATAGAAGTGACCGTTTGTCCCCACAACGAAGTGTTACCGGTACCGAAGTCGTTCAGCGTGATTCCACCATAAGCATCGGCATTCGCACCACTTGCGGTCATTGATACATTAATCGAGGTCGGATTATTCGCGTAAGTCGTACCATTCGCAAACGTTCCCGATGCCGAGATTGGCGAATAAATCTTAATCCCGTTATTTGCCGTCAACGTCAGCGTTGGCGCGGAAGCGGCTGCCCAACTTACGCCAGCAGCGGCGGTAACCGCAATCGGGCTGGCAACCAAAATATTGCCTGTTGCTTGAGTTCCAGTTCCGGTAATACTCACTTGCCCGGGTGTGGGGCTAGTCGTCACACTCGCGTTTGTTGCACCGCTAGAGCCAGTAGAAATAGTGACGCTCGTTCCATTCCCTAACGCCGTTGCAATCTGACTTGCGGCGATAACAGAGTCACCGGTGATATAGGGCGTTGTGCCGCTTGTCGCCAGGATTTCAACGTTATTTGGATCCAGCAGCCACGTTTTTGCACGGACAGTCGCGTCATCGCTTTTCAGAAAAGCCCCTGACGTTTCGACCAATCCGCCAGCAGCCTGTAAATTGGCGCCACTCACATCAGAGGTCGCAGCCAAGACGCCAGTATTCGTATCACGACCAATCACAATCTGGCCGGAAGTTGTCGCCGAACCAGCATCGTTTGCCTGAATGCTGCCATGTACACTGATATCGCCATTATCAGCACGGACTAAGACCGTACCGCCCGCATTACCGGCCTGCGTTGCATTCGCATTAATCGCGGTATTTTTGCTTAATGCAATCGATGGCACGCCAGTATTATCTGACGTTGCTGAAGAGTTAATTGCATCGATAGTGACATGACCGCCACTGGCTCCTGATGCATTAATAAGCGCATTATCGGTCGCAGCAATTTGCTTAGCAGCGATACTGACAGCGCCACCCTGCCCGTTTGCATTACTGACATCAAGCACACTGTCTCCGCTAAGACTTACTTGATCAGAAGCTTGCAAAACTATATGCCCATTAACCAAGCGCGTGCCAGTCGCACTTAAAGTGCCAGAATTTTGAATCACGCCCGATGCTAATTGACCGACCGATTTTGCACTGAGAACAATCAAGCCACCCGGCGCTAATACTGCCCGCTGATTACTGACCAAGCTTGCAATCGTCGAAGGCGTGACGGTTAAACCGATCAGGCTGCTTCCCTCAAATTGCAGCGCAATCGCTTCGCCGGATGCCAGTGCAACCGTACCTTGTCGCGCGAAAATAACGCCTTCATTACGCACCTCTGGCGCTAACAAAGCAGCATACCCAGCGACGGCCGTGGTGATATTACCCTCGTTAATTACCGCCCCAGAAGTACCGTTACGTTGAAACAGCTCGCGACCGGCCAAGAAATCGGCATCACTTAACTGATGCGTAGTGGCGACCAAGCCGCCCACATTGACTTGTGAGGTACTGCCAAACACTATCCCGTTAGGATTAATAATAAAGACTTGGCCAGGCGCATTGATTTTGCCGAATATCTGGCTAATATCCGCACCCTGCACCCGATTAAGTGTGACCGCCTGCGCGCCAGGCTGATTGAAGTTTACCGTCGCTGCACTACCAACATTAAAACTACCCCAGTTGATAATTGCGTTATTACTTGATTGATTGACATTCATCACCGCAGAAACCGGTGTGACGTTTTGATTGATCGTGACCTTACCCGCAACAACACTGGCATCACCTGGCAGCGCTGTCGGCGCGACAAGCGGTGGCGCCGAGGTACTTGTTAAAGTCTTTACCGTGGGTACAACGGCAGTTCCGGTAGCGGCGCCTACGGCGCCCGCTATTGCGTTTAATTGAAATAGACCCAGTGTCGCCGTCGTCAGGCCAATAGCTACGCGGTTAGTCACACTACCAGACCTTTTACCTTTGGCGCAGGTATTTTCCGCAACGGCCACGAAGCCACCGGTCACGTCACTCCAAATTGTCCGATAAATACAATTCATTCCGACACCCAAATCAAGCAGTGAACGACATTGACTTCACATTTATCTGTTTAACGATTCAACACTCTTTCTAATACTTTATAAATACACAAATATTTAGTTGAAATCGTTTTATTCCGAACAAATCTATGCGGAGCCGCAAAATATTGCCTCTCATAAAATAATACTAGGAAACTTAATCTTAAATGCAAGTAAAGGTAAAGTTGTAACCTTGATTAACAAAACTAGTTGAGATTCTGTATTCTTTCCCCCACGAAAAAATTACTAAAAGATAACCTTTCCCTAATACCAATGCATGCACAACTATTGGGGTAAAATTTTTATAGAATTTTGTCGAGAAAAAATTTCCAAAAAAACATGAATTTTGGATATTGGACGATGACGCTAAGTGAACGATGGAGAGTCGTTCCCGATTCTTTGTGAAACCTTGGATGAAGAACCATAACCACTATTTTTTGACGATGACGGCTACGACAAAAATCAATGCTCAATTTAAAAGGCGGTCAACGACGCGACGTTTGAACTCGTTGCCAACCGCCATATCCAAAACGGCAATTTATGTATAAAATGACAATTTTCATATCGGCGTTTCTCACTTAATACATGCGGCAGCACAACCTCGCCAACAAACTCGTGCCACGCCCTGATCGCCTCAAACAAATTCACACACGAAATTCTCTAAGTGCTTCGAACTCAATCAGAGAGAGACCTTGGGTTGAGTTAGCGTGACGAAGATGATTGGCGCCATAAAAAATATGAGAATTGACGACGTCAAAACCCGATGATGATGATGATGATGATGATGCGCGTTCAAACTAGTAGCAAGCTGGATCAACACTCCAATAGTTCGTGAGTAATCACCGCAACGTAATGCGCAGTATGTTTAAGCGGTGGATTTTGTCGCGAAATTCTACTGACACCAGGAAGTTCCGTAGGAGATTAATACTCTCTTTTTTGCTTGATCCTAATGACAGAATTGTGCCCAAAAAGGTCGGTCATTTAGGGTCACTCCATGATAGCTTTCTGCATGAAAACACTCAGCGGGTCATTCGTGTAATCGCCAAATGGTCCGGTGCGTTCATAACCTGCTGAGGCATATAGAGCTAACGCATCAGGTTGGTACGGTCCGGTTTCGAGCTTGAACAACTTACAGCCAGAACCTAGTGCCTGCGACTCGAGCATTGCCAATAGTTTCTTTGCGACGCCTTGCCCGCGACCGATAGGCTTTACATACATCCGTTTAAGCTCACCAAATCCAGGCCCAAAGACTATCGCTCCGCAGCCGATTGCGTGACCCGCGCTATTCCGCGCAACTGCGAACAATACATTCGGCTTTTTCAATGATGCCAAGTCAAGACTGTGCCTGCTTTCTGGTGGGTACAAGGTGTCTTGGTAGGCATCCAGTTCAGTAATGAGTGAGATAACATCAGGCTGGTCGGGTGATTCGAAGGTGATAGCGATCGTTGAAGAAAAAAGCATCTATTTTCCTTGTAAAAAATTGATACGGTTAGAATTGAATTTTCCAAAATTAGATGCTTATCTGACTGGCTGCAATGTGCCGACAGTGAGCGGATGCGAAAATACAAACATCGTGCGCTCACTCATTTTCATTAGTCCTGCGTTTTGACACAATCTCTGCCGCTAGGCAGTATCCTTCTTCGAATATCGATAAAGACCTGTAATGTCAGATGAACACAGGAAAGACATCGCCCCCTCAATCTTTTCAAGTGGCCAGTCCCACCATTCCATTTCCAACAACATTGAGATTTCCACGTCTGAAAAACGCTTTTTAATCATTTTTGCAGGATTCCCTCCTACGATTGTGTATGGTTCTACATCTTTCGTCACCAATGCCCTGCTTCCTATAACTGCACCGTGCCCAATTTTTACACCAGCCATGATCATTGCCTCTGAACCAATCCACACATCGCTACCTACAACTGTATCCCCCACTTTTTGAAAGGCATCTACGGCATCTTTAAATGCCGCTTCTTCCTTCATATAAAAGAATGGAAACGAACTTGCCCAATCATATCGATGGCCTTGATTACCTGCCATGATGAAAGAAGCACCTGAACCGATAGAGCAGAAACTGCCAATGATCAGTTTATCAATGTCTTTCGGTTCCGAAGACAGAAAGCGAGCGCAATCATCAAATGAATGACCGTGGTAATAACCGGAATAATAGCTAAAACGTCCAACAATAATATTTGGATTATTGACCTGATCAGCAAGCGGCTTCCCTTTAAAGGGACTCTCGAAGTAATTAATCATTATTAGTAAGTTTGTTTTCCGTACTCGTATCAATTGCCATGTTTGAAATGGCGGCTTTGTGCTGAACACAGCTAATTTCGCCATTACGACGAACTAATTTTGCAGAGCGTTTTTCAAGCATTTTCCTGGAGTGCCTGCAACGTTTGAATCGCGCCGTTGGCCTTGTCAATTGGCACAAAAATATGATCATGGCATGCACCAGCAACGACATTACAGCTAATCCCGGCATTACCCAACGCCGTTGAAAATGCGGCAGTTAGCCCTATCGAGTGCAAATCCGAATTGACCGTCAGCGTGATCCAAGAACAGCGAAACAGTATATTCAGTTGATTTTTTATCGCATCGTCTTCACTCACCACAACAGAAAGACCTTCCGCTTCCTTGATCGACGCCAAAATAATTGTCGGATCGATGTGTTGCCCTGGCTCTATTAACGCAAAAACAAAAATGCCTGGATTGAGTACAGGCTTCATTGATCTGAGCAATGAAGGCAAATCAGAAATCGGGTTCATATTTTGCAGTCCAAATAAATCATCATTGTTCCCTTCCCGGATCAAGCACGTGTTCATGTAATTTAAATTTAGATGCCTGAGCGACAAACAGCTTTGCATCAATTACCGTCAATCGCTTCGGTGCGAGTTCGATCTTAGTTAGATTTGAAAAGCACACATTCACTATTGAAATTCAGCGGACGCCGAAGGCGATCTGCTGGAATGAATTGTTAGACATCGCCCCTCTTAAAATGCTTGGTTAGCAGGTATCCGACGAGCAAGCCAGCGCAAGGCCCAACTGACCAAATGATACCGACAGTCGTTGACATCGGACGCGGAACTTGCTCAAAGATTGTAGCGAGTAAACTTAGTAGGACCAACCATATCGGAACAGCAAATGACCCTTGGGGCGACAACCTCGCCGCAAGAATACCCCCAACAGTAGACCCGACGAATATTGAAGCCTGAAGTAAAAACCAGACGGGATGGCGCACATCGTCGGGGTTCTCCAACCAGAGCGATTGGTCACCAGTCTCAAGGGACCAGATGCGAATGGCGATGAGAAGGCAGACCGGCAACAACATTTTCAACCCGAGTTGAGACAACCAACCGACGGCTATCGCTAACAAAGTTGACCGCTTCAACGGTCCAGTAAATTCAGCTGGTTTTTGCATGAGATGTCAAAGGCTGAAATGAACGGGTGGCCGTCCACAAAAAAAGAACACAGCCGCATCGCGACCAGTCAGATAGATCGTCACGTCAATTCATGTCATTCAAAAGTCTAATCTTTACTGTTGTGAATCCAATCACCAAATTTTGTACCACGGCTTCTTTGTTGGCGAAGAAGATGCAGCAGGCGGTGGTGTGCGTTGGTCTGTTGAATAGGGCGCTGTTTTCGTACCCTCAACGAATCCATAAATAGCGATTGCCGCACCCTTTTCAATCGCTAAAACGTTACGGCAATCATGTATGATAATTGCGGTAGCAATTGAAGCAGCAACTGCAGCGTCTTGAAACGATAGCGACGCTGCTTTGCAGTAAGCCAGAAAGAATGCTGCAAGATGGTTGTGTGACTCTTTAAAGTTTAGTTGAGAGAATTCTGCTGAAGCATACGATCGATTTGTATTTTCCTCTCCTATATTATGGCCTAGCTGTCGCAGTTTGACGTACATCCAGTTCATTAATTTCGGACCTTCAATATTTGCTTTGTCAGATAGAACAGCAGTGCCTGGTTCAATTTTTTCATCGAACCCAAAGCTTCTGTACATCAGTGAGCCAGACATTCTAGCTAAAGAGGAAATAAGGGTTTCGGCATGAAGACCACGCTCAGTCGTTAGAAATTTTCGAGCAGTTTCGTTAAAGAATTCTGCGGCAGAAGTAATCTTCTTGTATTGCTCATCGGTCATAGTGTTCCTTTGCATAGAGTTGACGCTATGCCGCGAGCGGCGGGTTAGTGCCGCTATACGAAAAATTAACTTATTATTACTTTTTAAAATAAGAATAGCAAATTATTGTACTACAGCTTTTACCGACAAAAAACGTATCGATTTCGCATTACCAATCCGCTTGCCACCGTTTTCAGCAGGGGTAAATTCACCTTGCGTACTCAATGTACCCCAGGCTCACCAATCGCCAAAGGTCTGCGAAACAGGGAGCGGAACTCATTATTTTTTTCTATGCTGCTGCTTTTTTCATCCCAGTTTTTTACTAAAGCATCGATGCCGTAAATACGGTTGTTTTCGATGACAACGTCTTTGCTGTCAATCAGCGAGATCGCCGCCTTGGGGGCTGCATCGCCCATGCTTTCTATAATGATGTCGTTGTTGCGAATGATTGTGCCGTCGGCCTGATGCAGTTTGATGGCTGCCGCACTTTCAACAGCAGCTTTACCTTTGAAGATGATGATGTTGTTTTCTATTAATTGGTTTGGACCAAACAGGTAAATTGCCGCGTGACCGTTAGTGATTTCTATGGTGCTGTTGCGGATGATGTTGGCGGCGCCGTCCATGCCGATGGCTTTGCGGAAAAAACCGCTGTAATTAGCTATAGTGCTACCCGACTCTATATAAAGACGCTCAACGACGTTTTCTGTTTTTTGATAGGCACTCGCGGATGGCGGCAGGCTTTTTAAAAATTTTTGAAACTCATCTTCAGCATAACCGGGTGTTTTGTACGTCGCCTTAAAGTCAGAAAGCAGACTAGCCTCAGGTGCATTCAGTAAAATTGCCGAATCAGTTCGACTTTTGATTGATCCATGACGGATCGTTATACGACTTGGCACTTCTTTCTCGCCCCAAGCACGTATCCCTGGCATTCCCAAAACCTCCGCACTCATCACAAAACCATGCAAATCAAGCACCACATCCGATGTACGAATGTCTAACATCACACTGCCTGTCGCACTTCTTTCTCCTCCTTCACTGAAGACATACATCCGTGGCACCTTGAGATCATGTGTCAGACAATATTCTCCTGGCTGAGTGATGTCCGGTACAGTAACCGGTGTATATCCACGCATGACTTTTTCTAATGGACGGCAGTTATTTTGTGCATTTGCCGTATTCAAAAACAATATCATGCTTATGACGAAAACAGTATTATGAAGCTTCATTTTGGACACTCCGTTGTTGGTAAAATTGTTCCAGGATAATCATCTTGTTTCAGACGCTTTCCATCTTTATCGCATAGGTATTTGTTACGGTTTGCTTCGGCCTGGGTTCTGTCATAGCGGTCTTTGCCAAGATTCTTCTTATCGCTAATCGACAAATCGATGGCTCGCGTGGACTGGTCTTCATTCACCGCCAGATACTGCCAGGCAGCAAGGGCGTCATTCAGTTTTTTAAATTTGTCTTTAAAATTCTTCCCATCCTCCTCACGTTCTTCAATATGATTGAATTCATTAGCGATCACACTCACTTCTTCCCAGCTCCTCGCTTTGCTTGAATCACCGAAATTTTGTAACTTCGCGAATACTTCTTTTTCCATTTCCAGGGTTCGCGCTGCATTATTGTTCCAGTTGTAGCACCCCGCCACTCCACAGCCCATCTGGACATTCCAGGTATAGTCCGGGTTCGAGTCGTACAAACCATGTCCTATGCCGAACTGGGTTCCCAGGATCGGTGCTGTCCAGACGGCATCAAAGGGGATGTTGTCAGGATTGCGATGACTGAAGGTGTCTTCAAAGGCGTGTAAATATTCGCCAAAAAACTGTAATTGTCCGCAACCTGTTGGCGCTTTATTTGAGGCCGCCAACAAATTCTGTACTTGTGAACTGTCCGGGTTGGCGACAGTGCTGTTTTTGTAGGCATCCGCCGTTTTTCCTGTACTGCTATCGGACAGGGTGAAGTGGTAATCCTTCAAGCGTTGCTGGTTGTCGAAGATGGATTTTATGTATTGCTCATTGCCGTATTGATCCACGTCAATGGGTTCGGTCAGCGGATTATTGTCCACGTACTGGGTCGCCAATGCAATCGTCCTCGCGCCTTCGTAACTAACACCCGCTGCCATCGCTAAGAAGAACGTCATATAGTAATGAATATCGCTTTGATACAAGCCCGATGGATCAATCTTATTTAGCGGATCACCTTGTGCATACAGGTACGCATCTGGCCCATCGCGGTAGCCGATGGGGTCGGGGGTGAGGTAGCGGCCTGTGTCTGGGTTGTAGGTGCGGTGCCAGTTGTCGTGCAGGCCGGTTTCGGCGTCGTAGTATTGGCCGGGTAAGCGAATATTTAATGTGACTTGTTTGTGTTCACGTGATTGTTTTTTATTGGTACTTTCATTCTGATCAAACGTGACGCGTCCCCATTCGCTGATGTTGGCTTTCCAGACGATCTGTTGCTTGGCATCGGTCATGGCGATGGGGGCGGCACGGTGATCGGTGTGGATGAAGTAGGTGGCGTCTGCATCGAGTTTCGCTATTGGCGTGCTGGTCTGGCCTTCGTTGAAATACAGGTACTGGGTGTTGATTTTGCCGTCTGCATCGATCTCGGCGACGAGTTGGTGTTGCTGCCACAAGAAGTAAGTTGTTTTACCCTGCGCGGTTTTGCTGATGCGTTGTTGCAGGCTGTTGTAGCGATAGGTGGCGACGAGCTTGTTTTTCTGGTCGTAGACGTGCTCGATCTGGCCTGCTGGGGTGTAGGTGTAGCGGTAGCTGCCATCGTCGGTGGTGCGACCGAGTTGGTCGTAGTGGCTGGCGCTGTTTGTAGCATTGTTTGTTGCATTATTTGTGGTGTTGTCAGTTTCAGCTTTGCTATCCGCCTGCATTGGCATGTCAGGTTGCAGGCGACCAAAGCTTTGATAGTGATAGTCGGTTTTAATGAGCGCCGAGGAATTGTTTGTCGGCGCGGTCTTGATAGCGCTGATTCTAGGGCCAACGCCGTAATCGTATTGCAAGTCTTGTATATGATCGATATGTAGCGTTGTTAAACGTCCGGCCAGGTCGAAGGTTTTGTTGGTTTGAATGCCATTGCCGACAGTGTAGGCACTTAAACCATTGAAGGGATCAATGGTGATGTCGGAGGCAATCGATTGTGATGGCAGAATTTTTTCTGCTAATTGGGCAGCGCGTTCACCGAATAAGCGGTCGATCTGATCTTCTATCCAGGCAAACACTGGTCTTTGCAGCAGCAAGCGGTCGGTGGATGCACCGTGCGCTATGTCAGTGCGATGGGTGCGCAAGACGCGACTATCCGCCAGCATTCTGGTAGTGATGAGGCCATGACTGTCGTAGTGGGTCGTGGTTGTGTATGGGGTAGCCAGACCTTGTAGTGTCATTTGTTCGGCGATGGGTCGTGCAAGCGCGTCGTAGCAGTAATCTGTCGTTTGCTGAGGATCAAGCGCGCGAATCAATACTTGTCCCTGATAGCTGAGATCAGTTTTGCTTAGTAAGGCGCCTTTGGCATCGAGATAGCGTTTCTGCATTAGGTGTCCGGTATGGTCCCACACGTAATACACACTGCTACCGTCCGCATTGGTGATGCTGGTGAGGTGGTTGGCGGCATCATAGGTCGCGGTTTTATTGCCGTGATCAGCCAGTGCTTGCCAGATGACGCGCCCGAAATCGTCTTTGCGTTGGGCTGCTGGTGCTTCGTTGTTATCTTGTCGTGAACTGCGCAGTGGAGAGATGTTGGCACGCAACCAGCCGTCGGGCGCTTGTTGCAGAGATAGGCTTTGATTGGTTCCATACAGTTGTAAGGTGCGGATATTGTCGCCATCGGTATGCGCTTGTAACTTGCCATCAACACCGAAGTGCCAGGTATCGAGCCTGCCGTCGGGCAAGAGGCGTTGAGTCAATCTGCCTGCCTCGTCATACCATTGGTAAGTAGCACGGTAGGGCGTATGGTCGTCTGATCCCGGGCGATAGAGTGCCGAGCGCACTGTTTTACCTTCGGCGTCTAAGGTATTGAGAGAGCGATTACCTTGCGCATCGGCGATGCCAAGTCGGCGACCATCGACATCATAGAGGATGTGGCTGATCCGTCCGGCGTGATCGGTGATGCGGGTCTGCTGACCCAGCGCATTAAAACTGACATGCCAATCTTGAAGTCCGGTTTGTGATGCGGTATCGATTTTGCCATTATTCAGCAGCCAGGCGGTCTGGTTGACCGTTTCGGGTTCGAGGGCGACGGTCGCAATCTGGCTGTAGGCAAAACGTGTCTGGCGTTGTCTGAACCCGTCGTTGAATATTTTTTCTTTTATCCGTCCCGCTTGGTCGTACGATAAGCTGACGACCAGATTACCGGGTTCGATGCGCTGAATGATATAACTCCCCCTGGCATCCCACACCAGCTTTGTGATATCAGAATCTTCCGGACTACGCTTGGGGCCATTGGCTAAGGGACCGTCGATTTCTGTCAGAACACTGATGCTGTTGATGAGCTGGTAGCGGTAGGTCGTGCTGCGGCTGATCATCTGGGCGTGCAAGGGTTCGTAGCCGGTTTCAGTAATAGCTGTGGGTTGTCCGGCGCTGTTGTAGGTGATGCGGATTTGTTGTTCTTGTCCAGCGACCACGCTGGGGCGGGCGATGAGGTTGGGTTGGTAAGCGTTTGGGGCGTATTCAAAGCGTTGCAGGAGTTGGCTGCTGATCAGTTTGCTCTCGGGTACTTTACCGTTTTGTTTGCCGTTTTGTTTGCTACTTTGGTTGCTACTGTAGATCTCATGCGTGATGCGGATGATTCTGCCCAGCGGGTCATAGCTTGTGCGTTCACCGTCGACCACCTTGCCTTCGCCATCCAGACGCAGGATCACCAGGCGACGACCCTTGTCATCGTATTCATAGCGCACATTGCTCAGACCACAGGTACTGCACCCGGGGCCGCGTAGTTCCAGTATCCGGTATTCACCACCAATCTCCGCAAAGCGGATTCGGCTGGTCTGACCCAGGCTGTTGGTGATGACGATGACCTTAGGGTCGCTGCGATCGATGGTGAGTTGTTCTATGCCAGTGCCGGGGACTAAGGTTTTAGTGCTGCCAGTCTTGCCTTTACTGTCGTCTTGCCAGCGGGCAGGCTCGCCTAACACAGTCAGGATGCCGCGTCCGCGCTCGTCATACTGGTAGGTGCCGATGCGGCGGTCGATCTGCTGACCATCGCTGCCACTGCCGTGCATGCTGATGCCGGTTAAGAAGGATGGAAAGCGTTTGTCTTCGTAATGGTACTGGCGGTTGATACTGCTGGTGGTGACGCCACGATTGGCAAACGCATGCTGTTGTTGATCAGGGTCGTAATGGGTGGGGTAATCGACCTGGATCAGATTAGCGACGCGCCACGCCGGAATAGTGGAACTTTTATCGACCTTGATGTGCTCGCTGCCGTAGTGATACACAAAGCGCCCGACCGGACTATCAATGCTCACCACGCCGTCATAGGCGTTATCGCGCCACACACTGGTTTTATCGGGATAGTTAAAGTAGAGGCTGCGTCCCTGGGGATCAGTCAGACTGATTAAACGCCCGTTGGGCGAATATAATAAACCCAGATGGGCACCACTAGGGGCGTCAATAGCATCGGTCCAGCCAAAGCGGTTAAAGCGGACTTGATAGCCATTAGTTTTATGCCAGGTAAATTCGCGCCCACCGCGTATCTCACGAAAGCTGAGATAGCCCAATGCCGGATCCACCGCCAGATAACGTTCGGGGTCGACGATGCCTTGCATAAAGTTATGGGTTACACCATCTGGTTCACGCAGCACGACCTGATGATTGCCTTGATTGAGAGAATATTCGTAAGAAAGGCGCCAGCCACGCCCGGTCAGGCCATTCAATCCGGGGCGACGGGCGACGGCATCACTGCTGTTATAGTAGCGCACGATTTCCAGACCGAGCTCACCGGGCAGCGCCGGTAAATCGACTTCACGGCGGAATTTATTACCGGTGATGAGATTGATAGGATGACCGGCGTCGGAGCAATGGTCGCCGACCGGCGTGGGACCACAGGCAGCGGCGGGTTGAGAAAAAACCAGGGCAGTGATGAAACCCAGAAGTGACAAGACAAAGGTAAACCTTCTCGTCAAGTTCTGACGATGTGGATTGAGTCGGTTCACGCATTGTTTAGAGTGTGAATGCAGTAACTTATTCGTTGCGAAAGTAATTGGCATCGACAGAAAATATATGGATATAAGATCGGCGGGGGCGTGAAGTCCTGGTGATGAGGAGCTTTACTGGTTGGCAATGTAGCAAGAGGGCTGAGATGTGTGATTCATAGACATCATTTCAATTTTCGAAGTGCCAATTCATCTCGATAACTTTGTTCCTGAATGCGCTCTTTTGATGGATCAAACTTTGCCGCAACCTCTTCCCGTAGAGGAGTCTTATCTGAATATTCGTTAAGTCTTTCTATGGGGGTTTTTCCTCTAAGTGAACTGTGGGGTCTGTCCCAGTTATAGTAGTGCTGCCATTCCACAAGTAATGCGTGCAGATTGGAATCTTTCAGATTAATAGTCGAATAAAATTCATCGAGATCAGTCCGTTGTGACCGTTCAACTTTTCCGTTCAGATAAGGTGAGCCGGGCTTAATCGGGCGAAATTTAATACCCCATTCGAGCAATCTTTTTTGAAATTGCGTCGCAAAAATTTCACGTCCACGGTCGGTTTGAATTCGCTGAATCGCGAAAGGCATCTCTTCAATAACGACATCAAAAAAATCCATCGTATTATCGGTAGTTCTTCGTGAATAAAGCCTAAGTGCCTTATATCTGGAACAATCGTCTATTGCAGTGTATTGATAAATGCCTGTAGCGATCTTGCACACATCCATCTGAACTCGATCGCCAGGTACTGGACGGCTATATCTGATGGTATGTTTTCTAAAAGTTCGTTTGTGCTTTAGGTACTGTTTCTCCAATCGCTCCAGCACCTTGTGAATCGTCGCTGTCGAAAACGAAATGTCGTGCAGCCTTTTCAATTCGTTTTGAATTCGGCGATGTCCTAATTTACGATTTCTGAGGTCGGAAATTAATTGCACACGAATAGGCAGAACCTTTTGCAGAGGTGATGAATTTGGCCTGCGACTCTTCTCTTGTAAGCCATCAATACCCATCGCTTGATAGCAAGTCCACCATTTCCGCAGTGTTGGTCTTGAAATGCCGCAACGCAGGCAAACTATGCCTGCGTTGCCGAGTTCTTCATATAACTGAACTCCTTTAAGCCGCATTCGAATTTGGTCATCCATTCAGCTATTTTAGTTGAAATAATGTCTATGAATCACACATGTAAGAACTTCTGTGTAAATGTCACGGAAGAAGTCAGTGATCGTATTTTTGAATGTCTTCATTTAACTCAATCATAAAGCGATACAATGCCATACACCAATTTTGAATAGGCATCGTCCATTTTTTGCTGCCTGTGAAATGCCAAATGACAGCGAATATAAAATTGATCTACTTCATATTTTTAGTAGGGTATCTTTTCACGATCAATAAAGTTTGTCTTCAACCCTACGCTGAGTCTGGCAGACCTTAAAAAAGCCTGATGAACGGTGAAGCAAGCTCTCGTTGCTACATCCCTTTTCAAGTTCATCCTTTTCAATTTTTGGATCAAAATTCACCAGACGATCAATACCAGTAGTAGAAGTGTCGACTGCACCATTTTTTTTAAAGAAAGCGTACACCTGTGCCGCGGCGCTTTGGGGTTGCCATTTATCAAGCTCTTTCAATTTATTTTTGACAGAGTCCCAAATATAAATGTGGTAGCCATCTTGATCCAGGCGGCCAGAATCCTGACTTTTATCGAACGAACCAATTAAATACGGTACATTTCCCTTTTTATCCCATATGCTGATTAAAGCTTCCGAAGAAAAAGAGAAGTTCTCCTGTTCTTTTGATGAGTTTCCAGCACCTAATACATCTGGATCGTTATTGGGAATTTGCGCACCTATACGCAACCATCCTGTTGGTGTACCTACATATAAAGTATTAAGGATACCTCCGCCCGCTCCACTACTGTAGGGGGCTAACGAAACGAGAAACCAATCACAAGTACCATCGCCATTGATATCCAGTTTTCCAAAATTATGCCAGTTAAACAACTGACTTCCATCTATACGCTCATATCCACTTCCGTTAGCACTCGAATCATTTGATTTAACTTTCCTGACCCATAGAAATTCCTTCCATTGTTCGCTAAAACGATAATATTTTTCTGGAAGTGGCTTCGCTTTAGGCATCTTGCAAACAGGAATTTCCAGACTGAGTTCAACATTGTCCGATTGCGCTGACCAACTATTTGCAAATACTGCGAATAATATGAAGAAAATAAATGAACGCATACTATTTATCCTGATTTAATTTAAAACTAATGGTGTAATTTCTAAACCGCCTATACCTTTACCGCCTGCACCAGGATGGATGGTACTTGCTCCGAATGATTCAGCGCAACGTATTGAATACCAATCACCTGAATTTTTCTGCTCGCCCAAAAACTTCTTAACATAGTTATAGTTGTCACTTTTTTTTAAATCAGTCAGGATTCTTTCCCATTTACCGCCATTATGCGCACGTGCCACCATCGCGGCTAAGTGTTCTTCGGTTCCGTCGAATGTACTGGAAGCTTTTGCGATATCCATATTTTTTTTCATCAATGCGTGACTCATAATATTAAATTTATCAAAATCTCTAATTATTCCCATAAGGTAATTTTTTAATTTCAATTCCATCATTATTGCGGTGGTGGCAAAGGCGGCCCAGGCATCTCCAGATAAATCATCCCCATTAGAATTTTTCGGCGGATTAGCTTTCATCCTAACCATATCTGTAAACTCCCTCTCGCCCAACCCCGTCTCTTGAGTAAATTGCTTTTGACTAGCGACAGAAAGCTTAGACCATGCTGCATTGGCATCAGCGTAAGTTGCTTCCACCTTAATTTTTTTGCGCCATACGGCTACGCTATTCCCTCGTTGTAAGCCCTCTTGAAGTGATTTCTTCATAGCAGGTGTTAAACCAAGTGCATCCTTATCTGATTGTGAAAAATGTGCAACTCCGATAATTAATTCATTCAACAAAGTAGTGCCGATGAATTGAGACCGTCCATAGGAGGGGGTATATACAGGCTCGGAAGTATTCGGTGGACCGTACGCCAGTTGATCGCGTGGCGGATAGCATTTGGTCGAATCACAGTAATATCCAATGCCGGGGCATCCATCAACAGAACAGTCTCGATTTATACGAGCCGTCTCGTTGATTTCCGCAGCTGCCTCGTATTTGCTTATCCGCCGTTGATCGATATCGTCGCTGGCACCTTTTCCGCAAGCCAAAATCCTTTGCTTAGTTGCACCATTGGTGCTGTCTGCCTTTGTCACATCGATGCTTGGCTCTTCGTCTGCGAACTTTATTTTTGGGAGTAACAATGACACCGCTGGACATTGCCCCAATGTAGCAAGATCTTGTTGATTAAATTTTGCTATGAGCATAGTGGCGCTTTCATCATCAAAATGATCGACCGTAAATTGCGGCGTTGATATGAGGTTGCTACCATAATGTTCGGTAAAGAAATTAGTCAGTGCTGGATCATCCATGGTCATAGAAACCTTCCCGCCAGTGATAAAATCTCCTCCTTTATCAACGAGCGTTGTTGTCTGATTTTGCGCATATTTTTTGTTTAATGCGCTCAATGCAGGATTATTGACAATGTTGATTGCTTTTACATCTTGTATCACAAAAGCCCATCTGGCCTTAGTGAATCCCTGATTCATCCCCAGCGATTTACCATTGGCATCGGTTGTGATCGCATAATATATAAGTTTTGCTGCGCCATCTGGATCAAAAAATATATCCGGTTGACCAGCTGCGTAAATCGTTGTGTCTAGCTTGAGCGAATCAGGCGTCGAATGATCGATGCTATCTGCGATTCCCATTGGATCAGGGCTGATAAATCTTCCTTTTGTTGGATCATAATAGCGACCAACGTTGTAATGCAGACCTGACTCTTCATCATAATACTGATTTACTAAACGAAGTCCGGGATCGAGTTTTGTGTGAAGATTCGCTGAAACTAGTCCACCATCATTAATATGGCTGGTCCAAAGTACAGCGCCGGTCACTGCATTGCTCACAGACTGCGTCGCGCCTCTATTATCAGTTTGTAAGGTGTAGGTGTTTTCCTTTTGAACCCATGCAATAACTTGATAGCCTGCATACACATATTCGCTTTCAATGCTTATAAGACCTTCATTATTTTCTTTTGCAATCGCAGTAAGTTGGG
The DNA here is from genome assembly GCF_049340285.1 of Undibacterium sp. SXout20W. Lineage (NCBI taxonomy): Bacteria > Pseudomonadati > Pseudomonadota > Betaproteobacteria > Burkholderiales > Oxalobacteraceae > Undibacterium > Undibacterium sp. SXout20W. The sequence goes on from NZ_JBMPPH010000035.1 coordinate 22,775, forward strand.
TACCTTCATAAAAATAGTACGAAGTTCCTTTGGCTGTCGATTTACTTACGCGGCGACCCTGCGCATCGTAGCTGTATCTGGCAATTATTTTGTTTCCATCCTTGATTTCACACAATTGCCCCGCTGCATCCCATAACAATTTTAGACTAACACTTGATGTATTCAGCGTTTGTGGCAAGCCAGCATTATCAAATTCCTGGCCAAGTCGGACCGCACTTAACCCCGCCTGTAAATTGACCTGCGTTTCCAGTAAGCTCTCCGAACCAGATTCAATAATTTGACGATCACGTAATTTTTCAGATTCAAATTGAGTCAATCTAGTTTTAGGTAACCACTTATCAGGGACGATATGCGAAATTGGAAGAATTAACCAATCTAGCCATGTAGGCCAGTTAATTTTTTCAATTACTGCGAGTTTCCGATGCTCGGTATCGTCAATAAAATATCGATATGCAATTCGCTCGCCATCTGGTAGGGTTTTACTGGTTGGATTACCTATTTCGTCATACTTAGTTGTCGAACTAAAACTTACAGTTTTTCTAGGATGCAGTAGTGAAGAAATTTTCACCTCCTGAGAAACTAACCAGCCAAGCGAGTTATAGGTATATTTTGTCTGACTTAGGATATGATTTTCTCCGTTTGAGACGGTTTCAGTTTTCTTCAAATTCCCGTGCCATTCAATGGATATAATCTGCTCTAGTTTTTTGTCCTTTAAGCGCTTCAATTCGATCAGGTGTCCTTGCAAATTATAGTGAGCTAGCTGCTCTGCACCACGGGGATCTATAACATGAACAATTCTATTTGCTTCGTCGTATTCAGCATATTGCCACTCCTGACCTGGATTTTGAATTGCGACAACTCTACCAAAATCATCAATAAGGCGCTCAGCACTTCGATTGCTAATTTCGAATTTCAAAATTTCATTTTGTGCGACTGTGCCAAGAGCGCCGTATTTCTTCAATAGACTTTGTGGACTTGATTCAGCAGAATTTTGCAAATTGCTAGCGGATCCAATGCCTAAATCCAAATTCGAGCTATCCTCGCTGGTCGGAACGACAGTATCTATACCGTCTAATTTGGCTCTCTGTCCTAATGCATTATAGTGAGCGTTAAGCAGATTGAATTCTAATTTTGTTGCAGAAGCCGGTATTCCATTTTCTAATAGCCAGGCATTTTTTTTCATCTTCACGGGGCTTAACGCAATTTGCGTATGCGTACTGTAATCTATAGATGTATCAACTTGACGATATCCGTCACTCAACGATGTCTTTATAAGCCGCCCTGACCCTTCGTGTCCATTCCAATCGTAAAAAAATCTCGTGTTTGTGCCTGAGCTGATTATGGCTTGTAGATAGCGGCCCCTGGCATCCCACACCAGCTTTGTGATATCAGAATCTTCCGGACTACGCTTGGGGCCATTGGCTAAGGGACCGTCGATTTCTGTCAGAACACTGATGCTGTTGATGAGCTGGTAGCGGTAGGTCGTGCTGCGGCTGATCATCTGGGCGTGCAAGGGTTCGTAGCCGGTTTCAGTAATAGCTGTGGGTTGTCCGGCGCTGTTGTAGGTGATGCGGATTTGTTGTTCTTGTCCAGCGACCACGCTGGGGCGGGCGATGAGGTTGGGTTGGTAAGCGTTTGGGGCGTATTCAAAGCGTTGCAGGAGTTGGCTGCTGATCAGTTTGCTCTCGGGTACTTTACCGTTTTGTTTGCCGTTTTGTTTGCTACTTTGGTTGCTACTGTAGATCTCATGCGTGATGCGGATGATTCTGCCCAGCGGGTCATAGCTTGTGCGTTCACCGTCGACCACCTTGCCTTCGCCATCCAGACGCAGGATCACCAGGCGACGACCCTTGTCATCGTATTCATAGCGCACATTGCTCAGACCACAGGTACTGCACCCGGGGCCGCGTAGTTCCAGTATCCGGTATTCACCACCAATCTCCGCAAAGCGGATTCGGCTGGTCTGACCCAGGCTGTTGGTGATGACGATGACCTTAGGGTCGCTGCGATCGATGGTGAGTTGTTCTATGCCAGTGCCGGGGACTAAGGTTTTAGTGCTGCCAGTCTTGCCTTTACTGTCGTCTTGCCAGCGGGCAGGCTCGCCTAACACAGTCAGGATGCCGCGTCCGCGCTCGTCATACTGGTAGGTGCCGATGCGGCGGTCGATCTGCTGACCATCGCTGCCACTGCCGTGCATGCTGATGCCGGTTAAGAAGGATGGAAAGCGTTTGTCTTCGTAATGGTACTGGCGGTTGATACTGCTGGTGGTGACGCCACGATTGGCAAACGCATGCTGTTGTTGATCAGGGTCGTAATGGGTGGGGTAATCGACCTGGATCAGATTAGCGACGCGCCACGCCGGAATAGTGGAACTTTTATCGACCTTGATGTGCTCGCTGCCGTAGTGATACACAAAGCGCCCGACCGGACTATCAATGCTCACCACGCCGTCATAGGCGTTATCGCGCCACACACTGGTTTTATCGGGATAGTTAAAGTAGAGGCTGCGTCCCTGGGGATCAGTCAGACTGATTAAACGCCCGTTGGGCGAATATAATAAACCCAGATGGGCACCACTAGGGGCGTCAATAGCATCGGTCCAGCCAAAGCGGTTAAAGCGGACTTGATAGCCATTAGTTTTATGCCAGGTAAATTCGCGCCCACCGCGTATCTCACGAAAGCTGAGATAGCCCAATGCCGGATCCACCGCCAGATAACGTTCGGGGTCGACGATGCCTTGCATAAAGTTATGGGTTACACCATCTGGTTCACGCAGCACGACCTGATGATTGCCTTGATTGAGAGAATATTCGTAAGAAAGGCGCCAGCCACGCCCGGTCAGGCCATTCAATCCGGGGCGACGGGCGACGGCATCACTGCTGTTATAGTAGCGCACGATTTCCAGACCGAGCTCACCGGGCAGCGCCGGTAAATCGACTTCACGGCGGAATTTATTACCGGTGATGAGATTGATAGGATGACCGGCGTCGGAGCAATGGTCGCCGACCGGCGTGGGACCACAGGCAGCGGCGGAGAGAGTTGAAAACGACAACGTCAGTAAGCCTAAAACTGACATTAAAAAATGAATTCGCTGATATACATTTCTACGAATTATATTTTGCCGGTTCATGCTTTGTTCCAGGTAAATGTGACGCGACGGTTCGCTGCGAGACAACTTTTTTGCGTACTGACATTGGTACACGAAGACAACGGCACTACTGGATCAGTGGCACCTTTGCCTTCTGTATCAATGCTTTTGCCTGTTGGGAAACCATTCTTCAGCAAATAGTCACGTACTGCATTTGCGCGGTCCAATGAGAGTTTGGCATTGACGCTATCGGAACCGATCTGATCGGTATAGCCGCGTATGGTCATACTGCTAAAATCACGAGTTTTTGACTCTTCAATAATTTTATTAAGCTGACCTTGTGCGGCTGGTTTTAATACCGCTGAGTTAAAATCAAACAAAACGTCAGATGAAACTGTTTCCATAGGAAGTTTGCAAGAACCTCCAGAATCACCATTGCCGTCATTCGGAGAAGTTGTTGAGCTGCATCCTGACAAAGGACATTTTGGCGCTTTACCATCACCGCCTGCTGGTGGATCTCCTGGATCAGACGGATTGCCATTGTCGCCCATACCTGGTGTACTGACTGGATTGGTGGGTTCAATCGCATCAGACTGCATTTGTAAGGTGACGTGCGTGACAACCGGGAATCTCCCATCTTTTACTAATTGAGTATGAAATACATCATCTTTGGGATCTAACCATTTTAGATACACTTTCATGATTTCTTTCACAAACGGTACCTTCATCTCATAGCCGTAGGTGATACGAAGTTTAATTAAATTGGCATCTTGAATATTTTGACCTGATTTAGATCCAATTTTCTTCACATCGCGAAAGGCTTGGCCTGAATTTGGGATCACTCGGCTTGCGCCCTTACCTATCGTCGCCTTTAAAGCATCATCACTCCAATCATCAAAGCTCTCCTTGGTTGGACTAAGCATTTCAATCCGGCTATTGGTTAGCAAATCTTTATTTACGGTAACTAGTGTTTGCGCCAATTCAATCGCATCTCGACCACCACCGTATAAGGGGATCAGTGCTTTGTTGTAAGCAGTTTGCACACTTTTCAGATCTGCATTTCCAACACTGCCGGCGCGTGCCGCCATAAACGCAGCGTGATTAATATTATTTTTTGCAAAGAACAACAGGCTATATTGCAAAATCCCCAGTCCTATCATGGTAATAATGGGGCTCACGAATAAAAACTCGACCATCGTCGCGCCAGTTTGCCTTGCACTGTGTGATAACTTGGCGGGCGACAGTAAACTTCCATGCGGCTTCACAGAGTCAAAGTAGTAATGATATAAATGGTCTCCGGATGTCACCGAATTCTTTGCAATAACGCCAGTTGTCAGTTCAAGACAATGCTCAGCTTCAGGTCCGCCAAAGCTGAAGCGCCACGGTTTGAGACCTTCTATACACTTCACGATTTTTCCATTGTTATCAAGATAAATGACATCGATAGGAAAACGCATAAACATCGTGTGCACACTGTTGCAATGGGTCAACAATAAACCCCAACCTTCAGGAAAAGACTTGCGAAACATCAGACCGCAAAAGCGCTTCCAAAAATTATTCGCCAACGAAATCACCAAGGAGAGACTATTGCCTTGACAAGAAATACTTGCATTAGCTTCCTTTGCCACGAAAGGGTCTTTAGCTTTCGATGTTCCATGAAAATTTTTCATATTCATATCCGTTAAAAGCCTGAGTGCATGAACTTCATCGCAATCGGGAAGAAAATCACGACAAAAGTACACGGAAAAATAAATGCAATGAGTGGAAACAGCATTTTCACCGGGGCTTCCATCGCTAATTTCTCTGCACGCAAAAAACGTTCGCTGCGTCTCTGATCAGCCTGCGCCCGCAATACTGGCCCAAGATTCATACCCATAGATTCGGCCTGTATAACCGCAATCGTAAAATTGGTCACGGCAGGTTCACCAAGCCGTTCCGCCAATGCACGCAGAGATTCTGAACGTCCTTTCCCGGCACGGATATCTCGCAATACACGCTGAAATTCCAGGCGAATGACACCCTTAGGTCCTTTGGCTACCGCTTGGGTCATCGCACCTTGCATATTCAATCCCGCTTCAACGCAGAGGGTGATGATGTCCAGATAAAACGGAAAGGTTTTTAATAATTCACTCCGGCGCTTTTTGAGTAGATCATTAAGCCAGATCGCCGGATATGCCCAACCGAGTAACGCACCCATTGTCATCAGTTGAAGGTAAGTTGAAAGCGACGTGCCGTTAGAATTACGACCAGGATGATCAAAGCTACTGACTCCCCATAAAAACAATAAAGCCGTAAATATGGCACTTAAAATTCGCGCGCTCATATACTGCGCTGGGCTTATGGTGTAATCAAGCCCAGCCTTGCGAAGTTTTGCCAATACCGTCTGATAAATTTTATAGGACAGCAATGGCTCCAAAAAATGCGTTACCCATCGAATCAAAGGCCAAACAAGTCTGAAGCCCAAAGGTGGCGGATCTTTATAAAATCTGTCTTCTTCCGGAACCTTCGATACACTATGCGAAAACAGCCACGCAATTAATGCGCACGATAGCCCGATTGCCGTTGCAAAAAGGATGATAAAAATTTGATTGTTCATATCAATCGAAAGAAAAATAGGGAGTATTAGCTAAATTAAAAAAGTGCCTAAACATCAATGGTCACAATCTTACGGATAACAAAAATCCCGAGAAATTCGAATATAAAAATAACCAATAAGGTCGCCCAGCCGATACGTGAATGCCAGAGCATACTCATAGCTTCAGGTTCCATATTATTCAGTACAGCCATCAGCCCCAAAGGTAAGGCACCGACCACCCATGCCTGTAATTTCCCCTGTGCAGTCAGTGCGCGGATTTTGCCTTCCATTTGTAAGCGACTACGGATAGTGTTGGCAGTACGTTCTAAGGTTTCGGCCAGCCCACCACCTGTTTCAGTGGCAATTCGCATTGCCGATACCACTAAGGTCGTAGTTTGGGTTGGCATACGGCGCGCCAGATTATTGAGACTTTGTTCCAAAGTGACACCGAGTCTTTGTTCTCGCAAAAGCAATGAAAATTCCTGGCCTAGTGGTGCATGAGCTTCCGCAACCAATTGAGTGATTGCAGAATTGAGACCAACACCCGCACGCAAGCCACCTGATAACATCATCAATGCATCAGGCAATTGCTCTTCAAAATTGCGCAACCTTCGTTGCCGCATGAATGCGTAAAGCAGGCGCGGCATTAATGCCAGAAAAATAAATACAGGCAACGCAATAATCATGCTTCCTGACACGATCCACGCTAGCAGCGTACCAAGAATCATGATGCCAATATTGACGACAAAAAGTCGACGTGGATCAATGAATAGAAAAAATTCCTGAACCTGAAATTTGGCATTCTCAGTAAAATTAGCACGATAGCGTTTCATGCTGGTGGCGCCGAGATCGATAACAAACCACGTAAGTAATCCCGCCGAAAGTGCAACAATCAATGCGATCAACAACAAACTTAAGGAGGAATTCATGTGCGCACCTCCTTAGCTAACATATCCAGTTCCCAATCAGCGCCTGATTCTTTGCCATAGGGTTTGAATATAGTCATATCCAATGCACGGCCAACGGCGCGCAATTCTTCATAAAAGGTCGGCACCATATCGCAGCCAGTGAAGTGTCCTTGGACTTTGCTGCCGCCGGGGGACGATGTATCAGAGTAACCTTGAGGGACAAAGCGAAATATTTCTTGCATTTGAATTTTTCCAGATTCCATGCCGGTCAATTCAGTGATTGAAGTGACTTTACGCGAGCCACAAGCAAAGCGAGTTTGCTGAACAACTAAATGTACTGCGGACGCAATCTGATCACGAATAGCAGACAATGGCAGGTCCATCCCAGCCATGAGCACCAGAGTTTCAAGGCGTGCCATCGCGTCGCGCGGGGTATTCGCGTGCAATGTGGTCAGCGAGCCATCGTGACCAGTGTTCATTGCCTGCAGCATGTCAAGCGCTTCCGCACCACGACACTCGCCAACAACAATTCGATCTGGTCGCATACGCAAGGTATTCTTCACCAGATCACGAATGAGGACTGCGCCCTTTCCTTCAGCATTTGCCGGCCGGGATTCCAGGCTGATCAAATGGGCATGATGCAGTTTTAATTCAGCGGCATCCTCGACAGTGATAATACGTTCACCCGGGGGAATAAAATTCGACAGAATATTCAAAAGCGTGGTTTTACCTGAACCGGTGCCGCCTGAGACGATAATATTTTTATGTGACTCCACGCAGACCTGCAAGAACTCAGCCATACCAGAACTTATTGCATTAAATTTCACCAGGTCTTCAACGCCTAGCTTTCGCTTCGCAAATTTACGAATAGTCAGCGTCGGTCCTTTCAAAGCCAATGGTGGGATAATCGCATTGACCCTTGATCCGTCTTTCAAACGCGCATCAACCATCGGCGAAGATTCGTCGATACGCCTCCCTAAGGGGGCAACAATACGTTCTATTACGCCTAACACAGCACGGTCACCGGTAAAGGTGAGTGGATGTTTATAAAGTTTTCCGCTGCGCTCAATATAAATTTCATCGTAACGATTGACCATAATTTCAGAAACCGTATCATCATCAAGCAATTCTTCTAACGGTCCGAGACCGACGGCTTCATCAAGCACCTGTTTTGCTAACAATTTATGATTGAGTTCCTTAGGAATGTCGACAGCCATCGTTTCCATGATCTGACGTATCAGTTGCGAGGTTTCGCTTCGCAGCTTTTCATCCGTCATTGATGAAACATCGTGCCTGCGTAAATCCATGGTTTCTAATAAGCGTGTATGAATTTTTTTTCGCCATTCAAATTCTCGTTCCAACTTATTCGTATCCGGCGCGAGAATCATCGCAAAGGATGGCTTTGCTTTTTCGGATGAGGCAGCATCAGACGATAAGCTTGCGGCAGTTGTCTGATTTTCATCTTTGGTAGTTCCACTACTTTGTTCGCGAAGTAGTCGTTCTTGCGTCTCTTCAGCTAAGCGGCGCGATTCGGCCATCATTTCAGTGGCTTGCTGATTGCGAATCGCTGCCGTATCCGAACGGGATCGGGGTGAAGCTGCCTGCACGATGCCAGAGGCTTTACCTATTTCCATAGCGCGTAATTTATATGAACCGATTCCTACGATATCGCTATCTTTGAGCGGGCCATATTGTGCATCGATACGCTCGCCGTTAACTTGAACACCACCGAATGCACCCATGTCGTCCAACAAAATGCCGTTCGGTGTTACAAAAATATGTGCATGTTCTTTGCCAATAAGCCATCCTGAAAGTCGGATATCACATCCAGCACCTTTACCAACAATGCAATCATCAGAAACCTGTAGAAGTCTGGTTTTTCCTTCGTTATCGGTAATTTCAATTTGAAGCATAATGGACGCCAATGTGAGAGTTTGTAGGGAGAATTATTTATGCCATCATGGATAGTTCAAGATGTGCGAAATACAGCTAACTATGCATGGTTACTATTGTTCATTTAAGGCATTGGCTTTAACCATTGAGCAGCCACCCAACCCTGTAATCCATCCACCTCTACATAACGCCAACTACCTTCAGCCGCCATACTTTGCGCTTGAACGATTTGGCCCTCACTCAATTGCTTAACGGCAATCGAATTAATATCTGGCATCACTCTCAACGCCAGATTATTGAGTTGTACGCGGAACTTTTTTGGCTGACTCGTTGCCGAATCTGGAGCGGTGCTGTGCTTTTTTTCGTACACGGGTAACGATAAAAGTTTTGCTGAGCGTTCCGTTTGTGCGAGTTTGCTGACAGCCGAACGATCTCCGCTCTGATTCAATGCGTGCGGTTCCAGATCGCTGGCAAGCATCCACCCTTCCAAGCCACCAATCGCTACATGACGCCAGATTTGAGAAGAATTTATATCAACCGGTGCGGCGCCTAATTGAACGACACCGTTGATTCCTAACACTAACAAGGAGACAGCATCTGCGCGAGGTTCACTACGTAAGACAGAACCATCCCTGATGACCCTGAGATCAGTCCCAAACGCGTTTTTAGGCATTCCCGTAGATGTATCTGGCTTTTCTGAATCCGATGGCGGCGTGGTAATTGATGAACTACTACGTTCACGACTTAGAAACTCAGAATCGCTTTTTTGATTGAAAAGTGCTGCTTCTTTTTCAGGTTGAAGTGGATTAGACAAATAAGGTGCTTTGCCTAAATTCTGCGTTAAGCGTTGTGTTGTTTTTTCAACGCGGTCTTGCAAGCCCGCTGACTGACTGTCGACGACTGTCGACGTAACAAAAATGACCAACTCGGTTTCTTTGTTTTGAAACCGTTTAGAACGAAACAAAGCACCCAATATCGGAATATTCCCCAAACCAGGGACGCTATCAATATCGTTGCTGGTTGTTCTTTGTAAGAGCCCGGACAGAACCATAGTCTCACCAGAGCGAACATTAAATTCCGTGCGTGTTTTACGTGTCAATAAGGCTGGACCGCCTGCTGTTGTGATCGAGGTATCAATAGAACTGACTTCGGTATCGACAATCGAACGTATAACGCCATTTTGACCAACTTGAGGCTCAACATCGAGTTTGATTCCATATGGTTTAAATAAGATTGTTACACCATTAATCGTCGACACTGAATACGGAAATTCTCCGCCAGCAAGGAAACTCGCATGAAATCCACTACGCGTCGACAATTGAGGTTCGGCCAACACAGTTGCCTTGCCGTCCTGCTCCAATAGATTGAGTTGTGCACCGATACCCAAATTGATACCTGCGCCTATATTTGGCGCCGAATGCAACTTCACTCCGTTCGTCGATCCATCACTATTCACCAAAGGTAGCCCGCCCGCCCCCGCTTGGATGTTTGCCGAATACTGTCCAACGTTATTGCCGAAGCGAAAGGGCGACCAGACTGCACCGATCACTGCACCGCCCATAGCAGACCATTTCAGGCCCATTTCTTTTAATTCGCTTTTTGGAAATTCGACGACCTTCACATCCATCATGACCATTTTTTCCCAGCCTATGGCGCTGGTGAAGTTGACGATCTGTGGATAGCGCTTAGCGAGCAAATTTATCTTTTCTCTATCTTCGTTAGATAATGCATTTCCTTGGACAATGATGTTATCCCCGACAATATTCGAAGTTGCACCGGGGATTCCTGCTAAGAATGCAGCTATTTCACGCGCAATCCGTGTCGTGTCACCAGCAACGATATTGACTTTAATACGCTGATAGCGGCCATCCAAACTCCAAACAAATAGTGAAGAAGTCCCGACGCCATTTGCAAACATGATGACTTCTTTATCATCGAGCGCCGCAGCCGTCATAATTTGTCCATTACCAACCGCTAACCTTGCTATGTTTGGCGTAGGAAAGACGCGAGATTCTCCGACAAACATTTCTATTTCCGGGATTTGTCCGTCATCTGGTGTTTTTTGTATTGGTGCATAGGGCGGATTATTTTTAGGTGGCTTAATTATCGGCTTAAGCATTTGGCCATAGCCATTCAAAGCAGCACGATTAACCGCATCAGTACCTAAACTTGATTCTGCAACACCTGCTGGTATAGGTGATCCTGAGACAGTGCTTGATTTACTTGCGTTTGCTGCTGCACTTTCTTGCGCGCTAACATTCGAAAGCGAGATCAAACTTATTCCTGCAAAAGAAAATGACAAGATATGCAAATTTATTTTATTACCTATTTTCATAATTATTTTTTCTCTTTTATCTTTTTTCATAACCAATCGACGATGAAACAGCGTTCGTTCCTTTCGTCCGGATTTATGGGCTGATTGTGCGGCCGGCAAAATTATTCGATATTGAATTGGCTGATCGGTTTTGACCGAGGGTATTCAAATGTGCGGTCTCTGGTGTGATTTCTTTGGCGCTATAGATTACAGGAATCTTCCGCAGACCATCTTGAGAACTTATGTCCAGGCCTGATTTGAGACCTAATGCCGCGCCGATATCAAAGTTAGGGTCAATAGCGGTACGTTTGTCTTGCGGGTTGCGTAACAATGCCGTGATTTTTCCGCTTTCGCGAGCGCCAATCAGATACTGCGCTTCCTGCTCAGTCACATTCAAAGTCACGGTTGAATACTCTTTTTTGATGCCTTGTGGATCATCGATATTTCGCTGCCCGGTTGCCATGATCTGTGCGTTTTGCAATAACGGGAAAATTAATTTTTTTTCTTTCTGAGTTACCGTGACAATTAAGTCAATCGAATCACCAGGCTCTAACATTCCAGAAATAGAATTTACTTCGTCAACGGGTACAGTCATTGCGCGGTGTCCCGCAGTTACTCTGGTGGAAAAAATAGGCGGCTTTTTGCTCTCTAATAAACTCCAACTGATCATTTCGCCGTTTTTGATATCGTAGGCAATGGTCTGACCGTCTATTTGCGAAAACTCATCAGGGCGAAGTACATAAGATTGAGCGTACTCAACCGGAATTGGACGTACCGCCAAATTTTCGCTGCTGAGTTTGCTCCCTTTTTTAATGTCAGACTTAGCGACGACCAGATTAATTGTTTGACCTTTTTTACGCTCTTCTATTTCTTGCAATTGATTCTTCAAATAGCCGCGCGCAGCCAAAGCAGCCAGCAAGCCAATAAATATCGCCAGACCAAGTACCAACCAGGTTTTATTTGGTTTAATTTTCTTTAATATCTGAATTTTCATAACTCAACCATTTTTCTAAAAAATTACGTAGGCAACGAAAGTGCGAAGCTAAACTTTTGATACGCAAGCTTAAAAGCACTAATCAACTGCCATAACACACTGCTGTCATCGACTAAACCGACGCCAAGCGCGAAGGCAAATGCGGCGCACACGATTGCGTATTCAACCGATGATTGACCGCCTTCCGTTTGAAGACGAAGTATTGTTTGCAGCATTCGTGCATTCATTGGGGAATTCATTGGGGAATTCAGCATGTTCTTCATTTAATTTGCTCCAAACTGGTGATCAGATTCAATACGACGATGCTGGAGCCAGTCTCAACGCGTTTTACTAATGCTATGGCTTGCTTATTTTTCCCATTGAAGTACAGAGCTTGCTGGGAACCTGAATTAACTGACGCGCTTTTTGTTGCGGGGCCGTCCTCCAATTCATAGGCTTCATTTTTCAACGCGCGCAAGACAGCATCACGGTTCACTCCCGCGCTATAGGTATTGCTGAAAGTCAGATGCACGGAATAGCGTTTTCCGTCCTGAGATAAAACTTGTTGAAGTAGTCGCGAGCCAGGAGGCATTTTGCTAAGCCAGTACTGATTGAGTTCTTCGTTCTTCTTTTGATTTTTTGGAATCTCAGACATCAACGTCACCGCAACTAGCCCGCGACTGCCTTTTGCTTGAGCCTCGATCTCAATGGTGATGTAGGCGTCGTCCTGCAAACGTCCGAGAACACGCTTATTTCCAATACGGTCATCCATCAATGGCTCACCCATTTTTTGATGGAACCATTGCGCCAACTGATCTGGAGGACGATTAGAAACAAAACCCTGAAGGCGAACTGGAATGCCATTGAAGCTCACGTTTTCACCCGTGCTAAAGGCTTGTATATCATCTGGTAAAGCGACGTTTGGCCACGATAGTTCTGTGCTAAAAGCTGAGTCCGATAAGATCACGTAAAGCAAAAAAAGCGTTCGCGACAGAAGATATCTGCAAGAAGTTATTGTGCTACGTACAGCAAAGGAAAATCGCTTCATTGCTTTAACCTATCTTCCGGAACAACGTCGCGCCAGAAGTCAAGTTGTCCTAGCTGTGGACCTTGTATTCCACCGAGCAAATCTACTGCCTGCACATTGAGATTGACCAGACTGGCGATATATTTCAGACTCCCAGCTGGAAATAGCAGGTTATGTCCAGAAAATCGTTGCTCGGCTTGCGCTATGCTACTCGCCGACCATGGGTCAATCACCAGGCTGGTACCACGATTCATCACCAGATTGATTTTTTCAAATTCTTTATAGGTATTCAATGGACCGGAAAGTGGTTCAATATTAGCGATCGTAACGCTCACATTGGCTCGATAAATACCATGAGGAACCACTTGCAGTCGCGATGGGAAATCGATTGTGGTAATAAATGGAGCACCATCACTCGCAGAAGAAAAATCCTTTGACGTATGAGCGCTCGTTTTTTCATTACCAAAACTCAAATTAATGTCTTTTCCAAAATTGGCAATCAATGGATGATTTTGCTGATCAACCCATAGTAAATTCTGGTTAGCCTTAAAGTTTCCGGCGGTATCATTGGTCTTGATGGCGGCATCCGTGTTACTAAAGAAGCGACGACGTACTTCGTCGGCCAGTTGCGCTGGTGGTTTCCAGCCACCTTGCACATCATTCCGGTTAGTTGCATCAAATGCTGCATAGCGCCCGGCCATTGTTGTGGCATGCGATATGTCCTGATATTTTCCAATAAGGGGAATAAGTAAAAACAGGGGAATGATCGCAATTGCGGCAACAAAAAATTCGACAAGCGCTTGTCCACGCTGCGCTTGCTTAGGTGCAGGTCGGTAGATTGATTTAACGTGGGAAGTCAATGTTGAGGTCGTGCCCATTATTGCCCGCTCCCATTCGGAATCACTATTTCTTCTACAGTAAACCCTACTGGAATTGAAAATAGGTTTGCTGAAGCAACTTGGTTTAACCTCACGCTGTCAGCAATTAAGGTTTGAGCAGGTATCGTCGACTCAAGTAGCAAACCAGCTTTTTCTAAATTCAAAGATGAAACGGGAATCGAGCTAATTCCAGCTGGATTGGCCACACAATTTTTTGAGGCTATCGATGCCATGGCATAACTTTGGCACAGCAGGCCAGCGATCCGCTTTAGTTCCCCGGCGACAATCGGTGATACTGGTACGTGACCGTTATGAGCAACCGCCGTTTGATTTTGCAAGGCATTTTCAACCACGGCACGCTGTTGCGGCGTTAGACGCGCAAACGATTGTGCGACCAATTCGTCGGGGGTGAGCAGCCTGCCGGCATTAAGATGTCGGCTTACATCGCATTGTCCTTTTGCTGTGTACTTAAGATAATCGATCTTGCACTCACCAACTGCAGAAAATAGCAGGGCATATTTGTGGGGGATGCTACGAATTCCGCAGTCACTTTGATCAAGGTAATACAATTCTCCTTCAAATTTTGTCATTGTCACGTTGACGCCGTAATCAATATCGACACTTTCAGGGGAGATAATTTTTGGCACGTCTCCGTTTGGTAAAGGAAGAACAGGAAGCCCTGCATAGTCATTGTCACGTGCGCATGCCTCATATTGCTCGCGCATATTGGTGCGTTGAAATTCATTGTGACCACCTATTCCATTCAAATGGACATGCTGGACAATACGATTACCTGCTTTTTGCTCAGGGTTTTCTTGACCAGCCGTTGCGGTATAACAGAAACCAATGAATAGACTGAATATCAAAGATTGGAAGAGATTGATTTTTTTCACGGCGAAACCACTCCTTGTAATAACTGCGCTTTTTGAATTGAGTCAGGTGAACCGATGAGGTGTACCTGCCAATATGGATTAAACAAGCTACCAATCTCGCTTGGCTTTCCTATGCTCTTTCCGTAAATATTTTGGCGGTCTTGGGTTGGCGGGCGCTGAAAGTACACTTCCGATGCGCCTACAGCAACCATCTCTGAGCCACCCGCCGGAGTGGCGTGATAATCGTTAAGTCCCAACTTATGGGAAGGGCTTGACGATTGCTTTATTTCTGAACTCCCCTCAGAGGTCTTTGTCTGATTTATTGGTCTACGTAGTCGAATCGCAAATTTGAGTCGTGGATCATTTTTCTCCTTGGTATCAGTCATTTCAGTGTCTGAGAGGTCATAAAATGATGGGATACCTGAATACTTCCAGGCGCCGCTGGTGGCGAATGCAGATGCCGTCGAACCAAAGTTCACTACCGCGGAATTATCGTAATGGGAGGTATCTGCGTCGACTAAAGTGGGAATACCGTTCGAACCGGACTGCCCGCCCCAGGCGTCTGGTATTTCTATATTTTGGCTACAAGAGATGTCAAGCAAATCTGACGGAACCCATCGATGTTCAGACAAAGAATCTATCGCTTTCCATTCATCGAAATCGAGTAATTCGGTTCCACCCCTTCTAGTTAAAATATCCAGCCTGAAAGGATTACAATCACCATAAGCCCCGATCAAAGTCCAAGTACGCTTAGGTACGAATGAATCAAAATTTGCAGACTTCAAGGCAACTTCCTTAAAGCGCTTACGCTCATCCCCAGTGTATCGGCGAGAGAAGGCAAGAAAGTCAACCGGAGTCAAAGGAATTAAATCCAGGGCCACACTGCCATCATTTTGATAGTTGGCATCAACAACTTGCCGCATCACTTTTGCGCGTGCGACTGGCAGTCCGGCGTAAATCATGCTTTGCGCAGACTGCAACGCCTTATTCACTTCATCAGAAGCAACCTCCAACGCTGCCAGAGAACCAGTCTGAACCAATGGAAAACTCACGTAACTGCCATAGACGGCGCCATAATAAGATGGATAGAAAGGTAGAAATTTGGGATTTAAGGTACTTGAACCAAATGCTGCCAAGTTATTCTCATACCGTATCCATGACGATAAACTGACTAATTGAGCAATCGCCACCGTATTGGCAAGCATGGCTCGATTTGTATAGGCCTGAAAGTTCAAAGCGCGCGCATTCATCACGCCTGCGCTGTAAGCGACTGCATCAGCAGTATTCACTAGCTTCGTCTTCTCGGCTGACAACTGGCCTGTATTAAACAAGAAAAAAAGCGCAGCAAGCCCGCCCATCAAGACAAAAAGTCCATAGATGAGAGCCTGTCCTTGCTGCGCTTTTTTTGATTTAACTGCAGGCCAGCCACGCAAGCGGCTGGTAATTTGCATATTAGAGTTGGTGAGGATACGAATAAAAAGGATTAACGGGAATTATCGTTCTTGTAGTCGTTCAGACCTTTTTTCTTGGTACCTTCGCCGACAGCATTGTCAGCAGCAGATTGTGCGTTTGTTGTCGCCGTAGCTGCAGATTTACCGGACACTTCTTCCGCAATACCGGACATCTGACTTCGAATTGTTTGACCAAAGAACTGGTACACAGCAATTGCCGCAACTGCGATCAAAGCGACGATGATGATGTATTCCGTCATTCCCTGTCCTAGTTGCTTAAATTTCGATGTTGACGCGCACATAAATTTTCCTCAAAAGATAAATCGTATTCATTGAATTTTTCGAATTAATTAGCGATTAACCAATTAATTCACAATGTAACGTTTTATATCTTTATGCGTCAATATTGCTTTACATACGCTTACAGCTCTTACAAGGTGTCTGTTATTTTTATCGTTTCTAAGAAAAGTTATCCAGCTTTAGATCCCGGTTTCTTTGGCGCTTAATCAAAAGAAATGGTAGGCAAATACCGCCAAAACAAAAGAGAGACATAACTAGGAGACTTTACTTTTGTCAAAACTTAGATGAATTTCAGGCAAGCAATCATGTCCCGTAAAATAGAAACCAAATAATTTTGAGCGCAAAAAATGGTTTAGGCCTACAAAGCTCAGAACTTTATTTTTGCTTTCAATCTAGCGAGACCATAATCAGCAGTAGCAACTTTATCTTGAAGAAATGAGAAAGGTAAAAGAGAAGTAATTTGTATCAGCATTAAGTAATCACACAAAAGTAATTCCTTTGAGTGCTTATTTCTTCAAGAATAATCGCGAGACTGAAAATAAATAGGGTCTGTTAAAACGCGACTCCATAAATTACTCTCAGTACTAACGATCATTCTTTAACAAAAACCGTATCGATTCCGCATTACCAATTCGCTTTCCACCGTTTTCAGCAGGGGTAAATTCGCAAGATTTAGCGATGCGTAGAGCTTCTTGATCGAGTTCTTCGTTGTCGCTGCCCCACTGTACTTTGGCGTCGACGACTTTTCCTTGAGGGGAAATGTAGACGCCTATGACGATGCCCAGGCCATATTCTTTGGCATTGGCGACACGCAATTTTTCTGAAGGTTTGCAGCTATTGGCGTCGACTATACCTGTGCTGACCTGGCCCGGATCAATCACCCATTTGTAGCGTATCAAACGTTCGCTCGGTATCCAGTTCCCGGCGGGGATGACCTGACAGCCGACGATTGCTTGCATGACGAGCATGTCCAGGGCTTTCCAGCCGCTGCTTCTGAGCAATTCAAACGAATCGATTTTGCCGGCATTGTCTATTTTTAGTTTCAATATGGTGTCGCCGTGTAAGCCATATCGCGTTCCTATTTTGGGGTAACTTGGGACGGCACAGGTTTTAGAGATATCAAACGTTACGTCATTTTTTTTGGGTTGATCGGATGCAATGTTGGTTGCTGGAGTGTCCAAGGTATTTGACGAAGCTGCAGATGCCGCAGAAGCAGCAGTAATTGGGCTCGTTGTGATGCGCGGGCTTGGCGGCTCCTGTGCGATGGCTGAGAGTGCGGCGCTTTGGATGATGGTCAAGCTCACGACAGTGTTGAATAAAGCACGCAAAAGTAGCTTGGTGTTGGACTGGGATAAACGGCACAGAGCGGTACGACGCATTGTCTGACCTTCGTTGAGGCGCATTGTCAGATGATTGGTCAGATTTTGCATGAGACTATTTTTCATTGGCAGCAATATGATTAGTGTCATCAATGATGCGATTAAAATCATCGATGTTATTTATGTTATTAGTGTTATTAATGTTATTAGTGTTATTTAAAAGCAAATATATAATAACTTAAGATAAATAAATTAACATCTTTTTATCTTTCTCTGAGGGCAAGTTTTTGATTTTTTTGCAATTACATGAGAACAGCGCAAAACGTTGCGTATGCATGACTTGCGCATGACAGCGCTACGGAATACGTGGCTTTGGGGTGATATTGCGTTGCAATAATTGGCGTAACTACGGTAACCTTGATATCTAGGAAGTTGATGTAGTTTTATTTAGACAATGGTAGTGCGCATCTTGTGCAAATTATGTGCTTTGTCTGATAGAAAATGCTTGCGCAGCTGCAATGAAGCCGACCACCAGAAATCGCATCTTGCTACCCCAAATTTGAATTTTTATTAGAAAGTCAGTATGGCAAAAATCACTTTATCTTTATTAGGCCTGGCTCTGGCGCCTTTGTTTGCAATGGCTCAGACAGCGCCCAATTCCACGCTGAACAATGCGCAAGAGGTCTTGCCGTCTATCGTTAAATTCGGTGTGGAATCCGTCAAAATGCCGGGTGACGAACGCATGGGACTATTGGGTGGCAGTTATCTTCTCGAAGTCAGTCCGGAGATTTTTGTGGGGCCTGGGGTGTATGGTTCTATCACGGGTAATCGCGGTGGTTTGTTTGTGGGTGGTGTTGAGGCGACATGGCGCAAACCGATCACCTCCGGGCTGACGCTTGAACCTGGGCTGTACGTCGGTGGCGGTGGCGGCGGTAGTGCTGGTGTTGGTGGCGGTTTGATGGTGCGCCCACACGTAGATTTAATGTGGCATACCAAAGGTTCTGCATTTGGTTTGTCGGTCTCTGAAGTACGTTTTCCAAGTGGGCATGTGAATAGCAACCAGATTGGATTGGTTGCTAGTTTTGATGAAGACTTCGCCTTCACACAGCCGGGTTTGGGAGGTCATTCTTTATTAAGCACAGGGCGTGGCGGGCTGGGTTTTGATCGCGTTTTACTCAATCTGGGCAGCTACACGCCTCGGTCTGGTACGGTAAGACTTGATGGTTCGGCACCAGGCAATATTGGTTATGCGGGTTTCCGTGCGGATCAATTTTTAAATGAGCATGTTTTCTGGGGTCTGGAAAGCGGCGCATTTGCCCATGGTAGCTCCGACGGTTATGCAGAAGTGTTAGGCGCTCTGGGCGTTGAATATCCTGTGGTCTCTGATCAATTTAAAGTGGGTGCACTAGCAGCCGTTGGTACCGGCGGTGGCGGCAAGATCAATGTGGGGGGTGGCGCGCTGATTAAGGGCGGCGTTTATACTCAATGGCAAGTCACCAAGCAGGTCTTTGTCGGTCTGCAAGTTGGTATGGCAGACTCACTGAATGGTAATTTCAAAACCCGTTACGAAATGCTGCAAGTGGGCTTGAAACTCGATAGCGCAAATAGTTCCTCCTCTAGCAAAGAGTTACGCACAATTACCAATTCAGAATGGGCAGTGGATGTTGCCGATTACCTGAAAGTAAAACGTTATTCCGGCGCACAGCAAAATCTGGAAACGATGGGTTTTGTGATGAATCGTGATATTACTGATTCTGTCTATTTATCAGCACAAGCACACAGCGCCTTTGGTGGTAATGCGGGTGGTTTCTCTATCGGTTTGGTTGGCCTGGGCGTGCGTTCACCAGAAATCGCCCATAGCATTTCATTTGGTATTGAAGGCTTGATTGGTGCGGCAGGCGGCGGCGGTGTATCTACGCAAGGTGGTGCTGTCGTTCAGGCGATTCCGTATGCGAATTTTGCGCTGAACAAGCACTTAGCATTGCGTCTTGGCGTGGGTCGTATTCACTCTTTAAAAGGTGAATTTAACTCGAATGTAGCGAATGTGGCTTTGACCGTTCCGTTTGGCTTGCCTGGCCGATAAGGGCTAGGGATGATCGTAAGTGGATACCTTGCAAAAGCATCTTAGCTTTTTCAATTAACCACTTCCCTATTAACGACAAGCTTGTAACCAAGAGCAAGCTTGTCGTCGCTCTCTTGCAATTTTTTGCGCCATCACTGATTCCAAACATCCGACACATCGTCACTCTCTGTCTTTGTCATCTGAAAGCACGCCATGAAGCAACGCTATTCAATCGTTTCCATTGCCATTATCATCATTTGTCTCGCTATCGCCGCGCTATCACGATTGGGGGCATCGATAGATTCACTCTCGCCATTTTTTATTGCCAGCCCGGGTAGCATGGGACTTAGTGATGTGATGCATGGCCAGCTATGGCGGTTGGTGACGCCGATGTTTATTCATTTCGGCATCATGCATTTGGTTTTCAATTTGATGTGGGTATGGGACTTAGGAAGGTTAATCGAGAACAAAAAAGGTGCCGGCTTTTATCTTGTTTTTGTATTGAGCGTCGGTATTCTTTCGAATCTTGCCCAGTATTTTTTTACAAATCCACCTTACTTTGGCGGCATGTCGGGCGCCCTTTACGGCATGTTTGGATTCATCTGGATACGTGGTCGCTACGACGCGACATTTGCAGATGATCTACGCAAAGATACGATCGTTATGATGCTAGGCTGGTTTGTTTTATGCTGGACGGGATTGCTAGGTCCGATCGCAAACTGGGCGCACACGACGGGTCTTATTGTTGGTGTTAGCTGGGCTTATTTAAGTCATATTTTTAGCAATTCGACGAATGACCCGACCCAAAAGACCTTGTTCACCGAAGTGCAGTTACCGAAAAAACAAAGCCTGCAATATCTCTCCACTGCCGACATGATGCAGCTTGAATCATTGAGGCAATGGGCACGCGAACGTTATCAACCAGAAGCACGGCAGAAGTATGACAGTGTCGAAGGCAAGCTGAAGATTATTGATGCGATCGTACTGCAAGCCCATGGCAGCAAACTGAAAGCGGAAGAAATGCAAGCCTTAGAAGTGACTTTTGGCGATGCGTTGGTTCAGGTAACGGCGATGGAATGGGCGACATTGGCAGATCGTTCACAAAGAACTTTCGTTTTATTAACACCGCAAACGCCGCAACGCCTTTGGCAGCTCATTACGGTGGCGCAATGGCTAACGAGCGGATCGCACGATAGCATCAGCAAAGTTTTTGACAATGTCGTTGCATTGATTAAGGCGCAGATGAAAGATTGAGCGAGGTAAAATTTGGAATTAAGAAATTGAGAAATTAAGAAATGAGAACCTGTAAGAAATTTTAATTTTTGAATTTTGAATTTTAATTTTTGATTTCTCCCATCTTTATCTTTACCACGGCGAGTTAAGCCCCGATTAGATGTCAAGTAAATACGCGGCATTCAGGGCGTTTTGCATTCAAGACGATGATGCAATAACGATTGTGAATATTATTTTTTCAATTTTTTAACAAATAATTCCGATATTCCCACCCGTTTTTCATTTCAGTTGATGCAAAGATGCTTGGTTCTATCTGCCGATCAGGCGATGCTCAATGAGGCTATGCTCAATCAGGCTATGTTAAACTTGACGACCTTGGCCGCAGATATATTTGCATTGGCTTGACCAGACTTAAATACCGCTTTAAACACAGATAAAAATGACAACTGCAACAGAAATCAATCAACTTTTTCCGCGCCCTTTGTGGCAATGGTTTGAACAAATTTGCGCGATCCCTCATCCTTCAGGCCACGAAGCGGCCCTGAGTGAATTCATTCAACAATGGGCAAAAAGCCGGAATCTTGCTGTTGTGGTTGATCATGTTGGTAATCTGATCATCCGCAAGCCAGCCAGCCCAGGCATGGAAGATCGCAAAACAGTGGTCATTCAAGCGCATTTGGACATGGTTCCACAAAAGAATGCCGATAAGGTGCATGACTTTGTGACAGATCCAATACTGCCGTGGATCGATGGTGAATGGGTTAAGGCGACAGGCACGACGTTAGGCTCTGACAATGGCATTGGCATGGCGTCCGCGCTGGCAATTCTGGGCGCCGATGACATCAAACATGGGCCACTCGAAGTCTTATTAACGGTCGACGAAGAAGCGGGCATGACGGGTGCTTTTGGTTTGCAGGCAGGTATGTTGGATGCTGAAATTCTGATCAATACAGATTCAGAACAAGAAGGCGAAATTTACATGGGTTGCGCGGGCGGTGTTGATGCTGAAATCACGGTGCCAGTGCAATGGCAAGTAGCAGATCAACAGCAACAAGCTTTTACGCTCAGTATTTCAGGTTTAAAAGGTGGTCACTCGGGTGTGAATATTCATCTGGGTCGCGGTAACGCGAATAAATTGATTGCCCGTTTTTTAGCGGGTCATGTGATTGAATTAAGTATGGCTTTGAGTGAATTCAAAGGCGGTTCTTTACGCAATGCAATTCCACGTGAAGCCCAATGCAGCTTCACTCTACCGGCGGACAAAGTAGCTTTGCTCACACAGCGCATTGCGCAATATCAAGCAATTTTGCAAGCTGAATTGGCCGCGACGGAACCAGCACTCAAGCTAACATTGAGCAACGCGTCAGCGCCTTCGCAAACGATGCAAAGTGGATCTCAAAAACAACTCATCAATTTGCTCAATGCTTGCCCAAACGGCGTGATGCGTATGAGTGACGACATTGCCGGCGTGACTGAAAGCTCATTAAATGTCGGTGTGATCACGACAAGAGCAGACAGCGTCAGTGTGTTATGTCTGATCCGCTCATTGATCGATAGTGGCCGCGAAAATATCGAAAGTACATTGCAATCATTAAGTGATCTGGCAGGTGCGACGATCACGTTCTCCGGCTGCTATCCAGGCTGGAAACCAGACACCACGTCACCCGTCATGGCGATTGTCAAAGCAACTTATGAAAGCATCTATCACAAAGAACCTGAGATCATGGTGATTCATGCTGGGCTGGAATGTGGCCTGTTTAAAAAGCATTATCCACATCTGGATATGGTATCAATTGGCCCGACAATCCGCTTCCCGCATGGACCGGATGAGATGGTGAATATCACGACTGTAGGTCAATACTGGACGTTGTTATTGGCGGTACTTGAACGGATTCCTGCAAAAGCAGCTTAAACCTGACCTCAATGAGTCAAAAAATATACACGGGGATCAGCGATGGTTCCCGTTTATATTTTTAGCACCGTTATTAGTGCCGTTATTAGTGCCGTTATTAATGCCGTTATTAATGCCGTTATTAATGCCTTTACTAGTTCGCCATCCCAGGCGTGTAAGGTGTAGGATGTCGTCTGTATTTACCTCATCAGGAATTGTTTTGTCGCAAATCACCCCAAACAATAACAACATAGCAACAGAACAACTCAGTTGCAATGACAACCCCGCGTTTGAAGAAGCGCAGGAAACAGAAAACACCGCCGTTCGTGAACCACGTCTATGGCACGATAAAGGTTGGACAGCACGTGTGATTAAAAATGACGACGATGAAGGCTGGGCAGTCGCTATGTTAAAAGACGGCGAGCCAGAGCCAGCACTCGTCGGTCCATGGACAATGGGACGCGATAAGAAAAATCCTAAACCGCTTGATACCAATGCGTTTAACACCTTGGTGAAAACAGCCTCAGAGGTGATTCGCCGCCATGAGCAGCAATTACATGCACAACTCAATAAAAGTCTGATGGTGAGTACTGACGACGCTGACTATAAAATCCTGCTAACGATCGTGCCCGACGAAGATGACCCGTATGCCTATTTAAGCGCCGAAGACGCGACAGGAGAATTGATTGCAAAAGTCAAAGTCACGCCGAACTTCAAACTCAACCGCCAAAACGCCTTGCGTTGGATAGAAAATGAATTCAGGCGTCCTGACTAAGTCGGTAACCTTGTAGTCCTGCCGATCATTTTATTGCCCAAATAGTCGTCTGAACATCATCTTCTACACCATCACTTTGCATCCTGCTCAATCGGCGGTAGGATTTAGTGATGGTTGTTACACCGCCCCTCTTCCACAATTCTCCGACAAAGTTCTCGCAGTGTTCCGACGGCGCCACTCGATGAATTCATTGTTTTAAAAATAATTGACAAAGAATAATCACTCGGAGATACTTCAAAACGATTTGGATGATTTCTAAATTTTTTTTAGATTATTTTTAAATTAGGCGAATTCTAGGATGAAGTGCAATTTATGAACGGTACCGGTTAATGAGGGCAAGATGCGATAGCATTTGTGCCTTTTTGACCGGCCAGTCGAAATTGCATAATGAACTACACACATCTCACCCAA